>NZ_JBWKAI010000003.1:0-115071 GCF_056500955.1 Streptococcus sp. F2 | reverse complement strand
AGGTTCAAAAGTTAAGTGACGATAGCCTAGGAGATACACCTGTACCCATGCCGAACACAGTAGTTAAGCCCTAGAACGCCTGAAGTAGTTGGGGGTTGCCCCCTGTTAGATACGGTAGTCGCTTAGCTTAGAGGCCACTCAATGGGAGTTTAGCTCAGCTGGGAGAGCATCTGCCTTACAAGCAGAGGGTCAGCGGTTCGATCCCGTTAACTCCCATTTTAGCGGGTGTAGTTTAGTGGTAAAACTACAGCCTTCCAAGCTGTTGTCGCGAGTTCGATTCTCGTCACCCGCTTTATAGTTTTTCCCAAGCTATTGGCTTGGGCGCGTAGCTCAGGTGGTTAGAGCGCACGCCTGATAAGCGTGAGGTCGGTGGTTCGAGTCCACTCGTGCCCATTATCTATATTATTATGGTCCGTTGGTCAAGGGGTTAAGACACCGCCTTTTCACGGCGGTAACACGGGTTCGAATCCCGTACGGACTATATTATATTTGGAGGATTACCCAAGTCCGGCTGAAGGGAACGGTCTTGAAAACCGTCAGGCGTGTAAAAGCGTGCGTGGGTTCGAATCCCACATCCTCCTTATAACTATCGCGGGATGGAGCAGTTAGGTAGCTCGTCGGGCTCATAACCCGAAGGTCGTAGGTTCAAATCCTGCTCCCGCAATACATATAAATGTAGTTGGCTCGGTAGCTCAGTTGGTAGAGCAATGGATTGAAGCTCCATGTGTCGGCGGTTCGATTCCGTCTCGCGCCATTAAAATTTAATATTTTACGGAAAGATAGCGAAGAGGCTAAACGCGGCGGACTGTAAATCCGCTCCTTCGGGTTCGGGGGTTCGAATCCCTCTCTTTCCATCCTAAACGGGCATAGTTTAAAGGTAGAACTAAGGTCTCCAAAACCTTCAGTGTGGGTTCGATTCCTACTGCCCGTGTTAGAATATGGCGGGTGTGGTGAAGTGGTTAACACATCAGATTGTGGCTCTGACATTCGTGGGTTCGATTCCCATCACTCGCCTATTTTATTGGGGTATAGCCAAGCGGTAAGGCAAGGGACTTTGACTCCCTCATGCGTTGGTTCGAATCCAGCTACCCCAGTTTAAATATTATATTTAAAGCCGGCGTGGCGGAATTGGCAGACGCGCTGGACTCAAAATCCAGTGTCCTCACGGACGTGCCGGTTCGACCCCGGCCGCCGGTATACTTACAAAGACAAGGTTTTTAGACCTTGTCTTTTTTGTTTCATGTATTTTATTTTGTGATAGAGTTACTAAAAATTACTTAATATGATTTTTTTTGTATTTATGGTGTTATAATTTGTATATATACATAAGGAGACATTTTATGGTAAAAAAGATTGATTTTCATATTCATACTGTATCAAGTATTAAAGATTCTGGTTTTAAATTTTCAATGGATTGGTTAAGTAGATATGTTTCGTTGACAGATGTTGATTTATGGTTATCTTGGTTTGAAATGTGTGAGAGTTGTACTAAAATGACTAAATCATTAGAAATATTTCAGTCAGGATATTCAGATTTACGTTTTTTGAAAAATTTGAAATTTGAACAATTAACTAGGGAAGAAAAAATTAGAGCAATTATACTTTGTAATACTGATACAAATAAAAAGTTGGCAAGTCTCTTAACTAATTCATTGACAGATAAATTACTGAAGGATAAGTTAGAAATAATGGTAAAAAATTATAATTTCAATTGCTATTTAGAAGGGACGGTAAGACCGTGATAATCTGGAAAAAACTAAAATTGGATATTATAAAATACATATTTCAGACAATAATATTATCATTGTTAATGATCTCAGAGGCTTTTATATTAGAAATAATCATTAAAGTAGCTAAGTCAAAATCTTATGATACATTTTTTTTGATAACGTTAATAGTTATTGTGTTTATTGTTAGTCAAGCCATTGTTTATTTCTATCAGCAATTTTTAACACAAAAATTAAGTAATAAAGCTATAGCACTATATAGAAAAGATATTTTTGAAAAGCTTAGTGAGCGTCCGTTGGAGCAGTTATCTACTGATTCTAAAGGTATGTTTTTAGCAAGTCTTACTAATCAAACAGATTTGATATCTCAGAATTATTTTTATGTAATTTTTTGGGGAGGTTATCTGTTTTGTCAGTTTATATTATCAGTTATTGTTGCATTTTATGTCAATCCAACAATTGCTATTGCAGCACTCTTGTTGAGTTTACCTAACCTTTTAATAGCAATTTTCTTTAAGAAGAAATTAGAAAAACGGCAAAAAATACTAATTGATGCTGTTAATGATTATACAAGTGATGTTAAAGATTTGATAGATGGTATAATTGAATGGAAGATTTATAGTAATAACGAATCAATTAAGAAGGTTTTTAGTTGCAGCACACAAAATTTATTTCTAAAACAAGTATTTGTGGAACGATTTCAATATTTTGTGATATCACTTAATCATTTTTTCTCTAATTTACTTTTTTTTGGAAGTTGGCTTGTAGGAATTTATTTTATCATTGTAGGTCAATTAAATCTAGCAAGTATGGTAGGTTTTTCTCAGTTATTAATCAGAATATCTTTTCCTGTTTATAGCTCGTCAGATTTAATCACTCAGTATATAAGTGGTAAGAAAATTTTACTTTCAATTAACGAAATGTTGAATATTTCACCAAATACTTTCTTGGAAGCTGATATGATTGAAACTATAGAGGATATAGAAATAAAGAATTATTCATTTATTTCTTCTGACAATAGAGAGATTGAGCCATTAAACTTTACTATCCATAAGAACGAAAAATATCTTTTGAAAGGAGCTAGTGGGATTGGTAAAACTACTTTTCTGAGATCTCTGTTTAAAGAATATACATCTTATAATGGGGAGCTACTTTTGAATGGGAAAAATATTAAGAATATTGATGAAAATAGTATTTTTAAACAAATAGGATATGTTTCACAAAATCCACATATTTTTTCAGCCTCTTTAAGAGAAAATTTAACATTATTCTCAAATCACTATACTGAACAAGAATTATTCGAAGTCCTTCATTTTGTTGAGCTAGGTAAATGGGCTAATTCAGCTTCACTTTCTAATTTCTTGGGTGATAAAGGATTAAAGATCTCTGGTGGAGAAGTAAAAAGAGTTGCTCTTGCACGTGTACTTTTAGCAAATAAACCAATATTGTTTTTAGATGAATTAACTTCAGGGTTAGATCGGCAAACAGCAAATAAACTAGAAACTGCTTTATTAAAGTTAGATAAAACGATTATATATATAAGTCATACTGTTGATAGAGATGTAGAGATGCAGTTCAATCACTTGATTACATTTAAAACAAAAGATATTTTAAGTTTATAGAAATTAGCTAATAGATGCAGTAGTTGAGAAAATTCAGAATTAACATTATTATCATGATATTGAATTCGCTATTAAGTAGATATAGTTTCTCTTATAATTAAATTAATTTATAGTTACTCCAAAATCACTAAAATCTTAAAACCGTCTAGCTATTAGATTAATTTTCAAAACTCAAACGTTGTTATATCAATGTTTGCTATTTTTAAAAAGTGTTTGGTAGCACTCAAAATCCAGTGTCCTCACGGACGTGCCGGTTCGACCCCGGCCGCCGGTATACTTGAAAAGACAAGGTTTAATGACCTTGTTTTTTGTTTTGTCTCAACTCTCACTTATATATTATGCCTTATCCTACTGATAGGGTCTGTTTAATGATTTAGCTTTGTGGTATGATAGCTATGCATAAGTATTTTTGGGGTTGCTACTGCTGTGTGTTGTTATCTCTATTTGGATTGGGAAACTAGTTGTTAATTTGTTTAGGATATTTTGTGAGTTTTGTGGAGGCTTATGATGAGTGAATTTTGGGATATTTATACTGCTAATCGGGTGAAGACGGGCCGGGTGATGGAGCCTGGTTCTTTGTTTAAGCAAGGGGACTATCATTTGGTGGTGCATATTTGTTTGTTCAACGATGGGGGTGAGATGCTGATTCAGCAACGCCAAGCAGATAAAGCTGGATGGCCAGG
Source organism: Streptococcus sp. F2 (assembly GCF_056500955.1). Classification (NCBI taxonomy): domain Bacteria; kingdom Bacillati; phylum Bacillota; class Bacilli; order Lactobacillales; family Streptococcaceae; genus Streptococcus; species Streptococcus sp. F2. The sequence goes on along the minus strand of NZ_JBWKAI010000003.1, from coordinate 111,039 downwards.
ACTTTGGGATGTAACTGTTGGTGGGAGTGCGCTTGCGGGTGAGACAGCACAACAAGCAGCTATGCGAGAGCTTAAGGAAGAATTGGGACTTTCTTTAGACTTGACTGGAGTGAGACCTCATTTCACTATTAATTTTGGCGAAGGATTTGATGATACGTTTTTAGTGACTGTTCCTTATCTTGGTGATTTGGAGAGTTTGGTTCTTCAGGAAGAAGAAGTTCAGGCAGTTCGTTGGGCTAATCGTCACGAAATTTTACGTATGATTGATGAAGGCTCATTTATCCCTTACCTGAAAAGCAAGATAGATTTGTGTTTTGATATGGTTGGTCAGTATGGGGCCCATCAGTCTCAAAGGAAATGATCCTTTCCATCTTTAATTAAATATTTTATTATTTTTCTATTATTGTGAAATAATTTAATTCAATTTATTTGTAATTGCTTTCTTTTTCTCTATAATAGTAATGTTAGAGATTTTGTGTGACATAGGGGGTTCTCATGACGATTCCTGTTTTCTTGGAATTAGTTGAAATCAAAGCAAAAACGGCTAGTATTCTTCCTTTCCTTATTGGTCTTTGTTTTAGTTACTACTATTACGGAACTATTCATCCTTGGTTGGTGTTCTTGTTTTTTATTTCCATGCTATTATTCAACATGTTTGTGGATATTTGGGATAATTATAATGATTACTTGCATGCACATGATAGTCATTATCAACGGGACACCAATATTATTGGTAGGGAGAAGCTTTCTTTGACGATTGTCAGGAGGCTGATGCTTGTTTTGTTTGTGGTTTCTGTTGTGATTGGTTTTGCACTAGCTTGGTTGGTGGGATGGCCTTTGCTACTGATGGGTGGTTTTTGCTATGCTGTAGGTATTTTGTATTCTGCAGGGCCAAGACCCCTGTCTAGTTTACCTTTAGGTGAGGTTTTTTCAGGCTTTACTATGGGCTTCATGATTACCTTAATCTGTGTTTATTTGAACACTTATCAACAATTTAGTTGGGATTGGCAGCGCTTAGCTAGTATTTTTTTGATTTCTCTTCCTAATACTTTATGGATTGCAAACTTGATGTTGGCTAATAACCTCTGTGATAAGGAAGAGGATGAACGTAATCATCGCTTTACTTTAGTCCACTATACGGGAACTAGAGGGGGCTTAATATTATTTTCTCTAAGCAATATTTTGGCTCTTTGTGCGATTGTGTTAGAATTTCTTTTTGGACTTGCTCCAGCTACTATTTTATTGACCTTGTTATTGATTCCTTTTATCTATAAACAGACCAAGCTATTGTGGTTGAAACAAATTAAAAAAGAGACATTTAGCTGTGCGATTCGTATTTTGGCTTTGGGTTCTACTTTACAAGCCTTGACTTACGTTATCGGTATTATTTTATGAGGAGACATGTAACAATGCAAGAAGTCTTAGTTTTAGGCGCAGGCTATGCTGGCTTAAAAGCAGTACGACAATTACAAAAACAAAAAGATGATTTCCATATTACCTTGATTGATCGTAATAGTTATCATTATGAGGCGACAGAACTTCATGAGGTGGCAGCAGGATCCCATTCAAAGGAGAAAATTTCTTATCCGATTTTGGATGTTATTAATCCTGATAAGGTGACTTTTTTACAAGATGAAGTGGTTCAAGTTAATCGTGAGGCTCAGACGGTAACTATGAAGGAAAATGGAACCTTGACTTATGACTATTTGATTGTGTCATTGGGCTTTACATCAGAAACGTTTGGTATTCCTGGGGCACAAGAAAATGCGCTTCAGATGGTTAATATTGAGACGGCTGAAGCTGTTCATGAGCATATTTTAAAAACGATGGCTAGTTACCGTGAGACTAAAGATGAGACATCTCTTCGTCTGTTGATTTGCGGAGCTGGGTTTACAGGAATTGAATTGGCAGGTGCCTTTGTGGATGAACGCCAATGCTATGCAAAACTTGCTGGTGTTGCTCCTGAGCAGATTGAGATTATTTGTGTGGAAGCAGCTAATCGTATTCTACCAATGTTTGATGACGCTCTTGCTCAGCATGGTGTTAATTTATTAAAGAAACTCGGTGTGAAGTTGATGCTTGGCTGCACGATTAAAGAAATTCAACCCGGTCATGTCTTATATGCGGTTGATTCTGAAGATATGGCTTTACAGTCTCTTGCTGCCGGGACAATTGTTTGGACCACAGGTGTGAGTGGTAGTCCAGTAATGGGGCAGTCAGGGTTTAACCAGCGTCGCGGTCGTGTGGTTGTGGGAAATGATTTGCGTGATCCTGAACATGATAATGTTTATGTGATTGGAGATGTATCAGCCTTTATGGACACGTCTTGTAATCGTCCGTTCCCAACAACTGCACAAATTGCAACACGCATGGGAACACATGCAGCCAAAAATGTGCTTCACCAATTAAGAGGGGAAGCGACAGAAGACTTTAGCTATCAACCTTTGGGAACAGTAGCATCGGTAGGGAATACACGTGCCTTTGGTTTGGTCGGTAAATTGCCAGTTAAGTCTTATCCTGCTTCTGTTATCAAAAAGAGTATTATGAACAAATCCCTTTTAGATATTGGAGGCTTAAAGGAGCTATTGGCGAAGGGTCGTTTTGACTTGTATCATTAATAAGATAGTCTGCTCTGCGGCTAGCAATATCCATATGGGGTAGCAATGTAGGTAACAAATTATTAATAGGTTGTGTCGGTCTAAGCCGATTTGAAACTGGAGGAAATTTATGACTATTGAGGCGTTGGCACGTTTTCAATTTGCAATGACAACTATTTTTCACTTTTTCTTTGTTCCTTTTTCTATTGGAATGTGTTTAATTGTTGCTATTTTAGAAACGTGTTATGTGGTCACTAAAAATGAAGACTACAAAAAGTTGACAAAATTTTGGGGTAACATGATGCTCTTGAGTTTTGCAGTTGGAGTTGTAACGGGGATTATTCAGGAATTTCAGTTTGGAATGAACTGGTCAGACTACTCACGTTTTGTGGGAGATATTTTTGGTGCTCCCCTTGCAGTCGAAGCGTTATTGGCTTTCTTTATGGAATCAACCTTCTTAGGGTTATGGATGTTTACTTGGGATAATCAGAAAGTCAGTAAGAAAGTCCATTTGAGTTTTATCTGGTTGGTTGTTTTTGGCTCTTTGATGTCTGCGATGTGGATTTTGATTGCTAATAGCTTTATGCAACATCCTGTTGGTTATACCATTGAAAATGGTCGTGCTCAAATGACAGACTTCTTTGCGTTGATTACCAATCCCCAGTTTTTCTATGAGTACAGCCATGTGATTACTGGTGCTATTACCATGGGTGGTATCTTGGTTGCAGGGATGTCGGCTTTCAAATTATTGAAAAAAGAGACGCTAAAAGAAACAACAGTTTCTCTTTACAAAAAATCTATTCGTATTGGGCTAGTTATTTCCCTTTTTGGCTCTTTGGCAGTTATGGGGGCAGGGGACTTGCAAATGAAAGCTTTACTCCATGAGCAACCCATGAAATTTGCTGCTATGGAAGGGGATTATGAAGATTCAGGTGATCCGGCTGCTTGGACAGTGGTTGCCTGGGCTAATGAAGCCGATAAAAAGCAAGTGTTTGGCATTAAAGTGCCTTACATGCTAAGTATTTTATCTTATGGCAAGCCATCAGGTGCAGTTCCTGGAATGAATACCGCTAATAAGGACTTGGTTAAGAAGTACGGGGAACGGAACTATTTCCCTATGGTTAATCTCCTGTTTTACAGCTTCCGATTGATGGCTGGTTTTGGGATGTTGATGCTTGGAGTATCTGTACTTGGTTTATTCTTGACACGAAAGAAAAAGCCAGTGCTTTATCAGCACAAGTGGCTGTTACGCATTATGGCACTGACGACATTTGCGCCATTTATTGCTAATACACTTGGTTGGATTATTACTGAGCAAGGGCGTTATCCTTGGACTGTTTATGGCTTGTTTACGATTAAAGATAGTGTGTCACCTAATGTTTCTGTGGCATCACTCTTAATATCAAATAGTGTTTATTTTGTCTTATTTAGTGGACTTGGTGCGATGATGGTAAGTTTAGTGATTCGAGAATTGCATAAAGGTCCTGAACACGAAGAGGCGCACTTATCCATAGCCAGTCAATCTTCTATTGTTCCATTTGAGAAGGGGGCATATTAAATGACGGCGTTACAATTCTTTTGGTTCTTTCTTATCGGCCTCTTGTTTGCAGGATTTTTCTTCTTAGAAGGTTTTGACTTTGGCGTTGGGATGGCTGTGCAAACCTTAGCCCATAATGAGCATGAAAAAGATCAGATTGTTGAAACTATCGGCCCTGTATGGGATGGTAATGAAGTCTGGTTGTTAACGGCAGGTGGTGCTATGTTTGCCTCATTCCCTTATTGGTATGCCTCATTATTTAGTGGCTATTACCTGATTCTACTAACTATTTTGTGTGGTTTGATTATTCGCGGAGTTTCCTTTGAATTTAGACACAAGGTTCCAGCGGAGCAAAAAAACATTTGGAATTGGACCTTAACCATTGGTTCAGCCCTTGTTCCCTTCTTCTTTGGGGTTATGTTTATTAGTTTGATTCAGGGTGTACCTCTTGATGCTAAAGGAAATATGATGGCTCACTTTGGGGATTATATTAATCTCTTTTCCCTTGTTGGTGGGGTGGCTGTGTTACTCTTATCTTACTTGCATGGTTTGAATTACATCAGCTTAAAAACGACTGGTCCTGTTAGGGATCGGGCTCGTAATTATGCAGCTTTTTTATACTGGGTCTTGTATCTTGGCTTGCTTGTTTTTGCCCTTCTTTTGTTCCTCAAAACAGATTTCTTTAGCCAACATGCTTTAGGAACACTAGTTTTATTGGTCGTGATTGTGGCTTTGTCCCTTTTTGCGCATGCTAGTGTCTTTAAACAACATGAAATGTCTGCTTTTATAGCAAGTGGGCTGACCTTTGTTGCTTTGGTCGCGCTCTTATTCCAAGGACTTTTCCCACGGGTAATGATTAGCTCCATTAGTTCAAAATACGATTTGTTGATTCAAAATGCGTCATCGTCACCTTATACTCTAAAAATCATGTCTATTGTGGCGATTAGCTTAGTGCCATTTGTTTTGGCCTATACTGTTTGGGCTTACTACATTTTTAGAAAACGTATTAGCCTTCCAGTGATTGTGACAGGAGACAAATAATGCTAGATAAAGCGGTGATGCGCTTGTCAGGTATTCATAAGATTATGGGATTGCTTGTGGGGCTGGATGTTCTTCAGGCAATCTTTATTATCGGACAAGCTTATTTTTTAAGTCGTACCATTACGGGTTTGTGGCAGGGGGATACTTTGTCAGTTCAATGGCCTGCAGTGTGTCTATTCTTATTATCGTATATGGGAAGGCACGTCATTACTTATATTAAAGATAATCGTTTGGACCATTTTGCCAGACGAGAATCTAGTCAGTTAAGGAAACAGTTGCTCGGGAAATTATTTGAGCTTGGTCCTCGAATTGTTCAGGAAGAGGGTACTGGAAATGTGATTACCATGGCACTTGATGGTATTGGGTTAGTCGAAAACTACCTCCATCTAATTTTGAGTAAGATGATCAACATGAGTATCATTCCTTGGTTTATTTTGGCAGTTGTGTTTTATTTAGATTGGGAATCTGGCTTGGTCTTGTTGCTAGTCTTTCCTTTGATCATTATTTTTATGGTTATTTTAGGATTTGCAGCGCAGGCAAAGGCTGATCGCCAGTATGCTTCTTATCAACGTTTGTCTAATCATTTTTTGGATTCGTTGCGAGGCATTGATACCTTAACATTTTTTGGTATTAGCAAGCGTTATGGCAAAAACATTTATCGTAGCAGTGAAGCTTTTCGTAAGGCAACCATGAGTAGTTTACGGATTGGGATTTTATCTACTTTTGCCTTGGATTTTTTCTCAACCTTGTCGATTGCCATTGTTGCTGTCCTTTTGGGACTTCGTTTGATTAAAGGAGAAATCTTACTCTTTCCAGCCTTGAGGGTGCTGATTTTGTCACCAGAATATTTTTTACCAGTGCGTGATTTTTCTAGTGACTACCATGCGACTTTGGATGGTAAAAATGCTTTTCAGGCTATTCAGAAGATTCTTAATCGTCCAAGTCATCGTAAGGCGCAACTAGAGCTTCCAAGATGGAGTGCCGACAGTCAGTTGGTCTTAGATAATATTGCCATTCAGTATGGGGATAAAGGTTTACTTGAAGAAACTTATTTTGCTGTCAGTGGTTTTCAAAAGGTTGGCATTATTGGGATGAGTGGTTCAGGAAAAACGAGTCTGATTAATCTCTTGAGTGGTTTTTTAGAAACGAGTGCTGGTCAAATTCGCTTGGGAGATCAAGTGCTTGATAACCTAGATCAGGAGGCTTGGCGTCAGCAGCTATTGTATATTCCTCAAAATCCATATGTTTTTGAAACCAGTTTGAGGAACAACATAACCTTTTACACACCAGATGCCAGTGATCAGGAAGTTTGGGAAGCCATTCGCGTGGTTGGTTTGGAAGAATTGGTAACAGCATTGCCAGACAGTTTGGATACACGCATCGGAAATGGGGCAAGGCCCCTAAGTGGTGGTCAGGCACAACGGATTGCCCTAGCGCGTGCTTTTTTAGATAAGAATCGTCGCGTTATGATTTTTGATGAACCAACTGCCCACCTTGATATTGAGACAGAACTAGAACTGAAAGAAAAAATGATTCCTTTAATGGAAAATCGTTTAGTCTTTTTTGCAACACATCGGTTGCACTGGCTTAATCAGATGGATGTGATTTTAGTGCTTGAAGACGGTCGCTTGGTTGAAATGGGAGATTATAATAGCCTTATTGCTCAAAAAGGCAAATTGTATCAGTTGACAGCAGCTATGGGAGGTGATGTGTGATGAAAATTCCCTTACGAGATGCCCTGAAACATGATGACTGGGTAAAACCCTATTTGAAACAATACCGAATCCCACTGGTTTTAGCCCTGTTTTTAGGATTTTGCACTTTCTTTTCAGCTGCGGCTTTGATGTTTAACTCTGGCTTTTTAATTAGCAAATCGGCTTCTTTGCCGACTAATATTTTGTTGGTTTACATTCCCATTGTTTTGACCCGTGCCTTTGGAATAGGACGTCCTGTCTTCAGGTATTTGGAACGTTTGACAAGCCATAACTGGGTGTTAAAAATGACCTCTAATCTTCGTTTAAAGCTTTATGAAGCTATTGAACAGGATGCTGTTTTTATGAAGCGTGATTATCGCTTGGGAGATGTGATGGGGTTACTGGCTGAAGACATTAATCACCTTCAGAACCTCTACTTACGAACGATTTTTCCAACCATTATTGCTTGGTTGCTCTATTTTGCTATTATTATTGGACTTGGATTTTTCTCTCCTTTCTTTGCCATTATGATGGCGCTCTATTTTTTAATTATTTTAGTGCTATTTCCTTTGTGGTCTGTGGTGGTTAATGGAGCTAGGCAAAAGCGGGAAAAGGCTTTGAAGAATGCACTGTATACAGACCTAACTGATAATGTCATGGGGATTTCTGATTGGATTTTTAGCCAACGGGGAGAGGATTATGTGCAGTTGCATGAGGCTTCTCAAGCAGACTTACAAGCCGTGCAGCAACAAATGCGTCATTTTCATCATGTACGAAATTTGTTGTTTGAATTGGTATTTGGACTTCTAGTGGTCTTAACCATTATTTGGACCTCAATGACCTTTTCTGGAGATCATGGAGGCCAAGCCAATTGGATTGCGGCGTTTATCTTATCTGTCTTTCCTTTGGTGGATGCCTTTGCTGGTTTATCGGTAGCAAGTCAAGAGACCAATGTCTACGCTGACTCAATTAGTCGTCTCAATGACCTACCTCACCCGAAAGAAAGCGAAATACAAGCTTTATCACCTCGGGTACCTCTTGATTTTCATATTGAGAATCTGACATTTCGTTATGGGTCAGAGGAGAAAAAAGTCTTGGATCACTTTAGTCTGGACATTAAGACTGGTGAGAAATTAGCTGTTCTAGGTCGTAGCGGCTCTGGGAAAAGCACTTTAGCGACCCTTTTACGTGGTGATTTGCTTGCTGAAGAAGGCCAAATCTTGTTAGGAGGTGTTCCTGTGACCCAATTAGGTGATCAGGTTGCTGAATATATTGGTGTTATCCAACAGGCTCCTTATCTCTTCAACACAACACTGCTTAATAACTTGCGTTTGGGAAATGAAGATGCCAGCTTATCTCAGGTTTGGGAGGTTTTAGACCGTGTTGGCCTGCGTAAAATGGTAGAGCAGTTACCAGATGGCTTGAACACTATGGTTGATGAAGCAGGCTTGCGTTTTTCAGGCGGGGAAAGACACCGCTTGGCTTTGGCTCGTATTTTACTGCAAGAAAGCCCAATTGTTATATTGGATGAACCAACTGTTGGGCTAGATCCCATTACGGAAAAAAACTTGTTAGCCACCTTTATGGAAGCTTTGGAAGGCAAGACCTTAATTTGGATTACCCATCATTTGAAAGGGATTGAACATGCTGATCGTGTGATTTTCTTAGAAGGTGGTAAACTTGAAATGGTAGGAACTCCAAAGCAACTCTATGCTACCAGTGACAGGTATCGTCGCCTGAAAGCCATTGATGATGGCAAGTGGTAATACAATAAAAAAAGAAGCCTGAGACAGCGTGTTGTGCTGTTTCAGGCTTCTTTGGGTTTTAAAACTTAGATATGACGTTTAAGCAGGTGATCTGTTAATTGCAGCAGTTGCTTTTGAGCTTTGATTTTTGGTAATTGTTTGATGTCAATGATAGCTTTTTCGGTAAAGCGTCTTGCGAGTTGCCGAGAAGCTTCAATACCACCAAGGTCTATAACTTTTTGGGAGACTAACTGTCGCTCTGCTAGGGTTATTGCTCTGCCTTTGTCAAGGAGAGGTTTGAAACTTGTTGGTTCTTTTTGTAGCGCAAAAAGGAGAGGCAAACTATAAACACCTGTTGTTAGGTCTTCCAAGACAGGTTTGTTAAAGGTGTTCTGATCTGCGGTATAGTCTAAAATATCGTCTAAAATCTGAAAGGCCATACCTATATTAAAGCCGATTCTGCCAGCTAAAGCGACAATTTTGCCATCTGCTCCTCCAAAATACGCTCCTTCTTTACTTGCTAGTCTAAAAAGCTCTGCTGTTTTACCAGAAATAGAATGGAGATAGCTACGGATGGTTTGTTCTTGATTAAATTGTAGATGCATTTGGTTAAGCTCACCCATTAAAATTTTCTTCATGGTTTTGGCGTTTACCGTCATATAAGGAGTATCTGCCATGCTTTCTAAAATTAACTCAAAAAAGACAGTGAATAGTAAGTCTCCAGTATAAACAGCGACATCTTTCCCAAATTGACTTTGAATGGTTTCTTGCCCTCGTCTGAGAGGCGAATCATCGATAATATCATCGTGGATGAGGGTTGCCATGTGTAGAATTTCAAGTGAAGTAGCAATTTTGAGCAGTTTGTCTTCATCCACAGATTCTTCTTGTCCAAATTCTGAGAAAAGATAGAAGAAAGCAGGACGGAGGTATTTTCCCCCTGCGGTGCTGAGGTCAACAATAGCAGTTTCGATAGCGGGGTTTCTAACTGCAACTCGTTTGTCAATTAAGGCACAGATTTGGTTAATTTTGGCCTGCATACGAGGGTTTTTGCTCCAAAACGAAGACATAGTGTACTCCTTGGTTACTTTATTTCTTTATTTTACCGTATTTAAGGCACTATTACTAGGATTAGAATTAAGAAATCTTCTGCTTTTTAAAGGGGATTAAGAGAAGTCTATTTTTTAGAAGCGATTTTACGAATGGATAGATGAGATCATTTCAAAATACGAGAGGAGGCTTGCTTTAGAAAGAATACATTTATTTGAATTTTTCTCGAGGTTTGTGTATATTTGTTAGTGTAACGACAATAGAGTAAGGAGTATTATGGTGACAATCATTGAGAGAGCTCCTGCAAAAATCAATTTAGGGCTGGATATTCAGGGGAAACGCTCAGATGGGTATCATGATTTGTCCATGGTTATGGTTAGTATTGACTTATGCGACTATGTGACTGTTGATCATTTGGACGAGGACAGGATTGTTTTTTCATCCAATTGTCCTAAAATGCCTACTAATCACAACAATGATGTCTATAAGGCTGCTCAGTTAATGAAAGACCGCTTTCAGATTAAAACAGGAGTGTCACTTTTTTTAGAAAAACGCATTCCAGTTTGTGCTGGCATGGGTGGCGGATCGAGTGATGCAGCAGCAACCATCAGAGCCTTGAATCAATTATGGCACTTAGCCCTCAGTCAGAAAGATATGATTGAAATAGGGATGCAGATTGGTAGTGATGTCCCTTATTGTTTAGTTGCAGGATGTGCCCAAGTGACAGGTAAAGGGGAAGTGGTCAGCCAACTTGCTGGTCAGTTATCGTCTTGGGTGGTTTTGGTAAAACCAGAATTTGGCATTTCGACACGTACAGTATTTCCGGATATTAATTGTGACACCATTTCAAGAGTGTCTATTGCTAACTTGGTTGCTGCGATTGAAGCGGGTGACTATAATGGGATATTGGCTGAAATGGGCAATTCTCTGGAAGATATTTCCATTGCCAAGCGTCCCTTTATCCAAAAAATAAAGGACAAAATGATGCAATCTGGTGCTGACATTGCCTTGATGACAGGCAGTGGACCTACGGTTTTTGCCCTGTGTCAAACAGAAAAGCAGGCTAACCGAGTGGTCAATAGTTTAAAAGGGTTTTGTAAGGAAGTTTATAAGGTGAGAACCCTGTAAATCCGTGCTGGGTTTGCTTCTTTGGGGGCTTTATGTTATAATTAACTGGTTAATGAAAGAGAGTAGTTATGGGGACTTTAGAAAAAAAACTGGATAGTTTAGTAAATGCGATTTTGATGAAGGCTGAAAATCAGCATGAATTATTGTTTGGGGCTTGTCAAAGCGATGTCAAGCTTACCAATACACAAGAACATATTCTAATGTTGTTATCGCAAGAGCGTCTGACCAATACAGACTTGGCTAGAAAACTAAATATCAGTCAGGCAGCGGTTACCAAAGCTATTAAAAGTTTGGTGAAACAAGACATGTTAGCAGGGATTAAAGATACTGTCGATGCTAGGGTGACTTATTTTGAACTAACAGAATTAGCTAAACCGATTGCTAAAGAACATACCCACCATCATGACGAAACCTTAAATGTTTACAGCCGCTTGTTGAAGAAATTCTCCGCAGAAGAACAAGAGGTGGTTGACAAGTTTTTAACAGTTTTCGCGGAGGAATTAGAAGGGTAGTCCATGAGATACATATCAGTGGAAAATCTCTCCTTTCAATATGAGAGTGAGCCAGTTTTAGAAGGCATCACTTACCATTTAGATAGTGGAGAATTTGTCACCATGACTGGCGAAAATGGTGCCGCAAAGTCAACCTTGATTAAGGCGACCTTAGGCATTCTCAAGCCAAAAGTTGGTCAAGTTACCATTGCCAAGAAAAATAAAGATGGTAAAAAATTAAGAATTGCTTATTTGCCACAACAAGTGGCTAGTTTTAATGCTGGTTTTCCCTCTACAGTTTATGAGTTTGTCAAGTCAGGTCGCTACCCACGCAGTGGTTGGTTTAGACACTTAAACAAACATGACGAGGAACATGTTCAGGCAAGTCTTGAAGCTGTTGGCATGTGGGAAAGTCGCCATAAGAGAATTGGTAGTTTATCAGGTGGTCAAAAACAACGTGTGGTTATTGCTCGTATGTTTGCTTCTGACCCTGATATTTTTGTGCTAGATGAGCCAACGACAGGAATGGACAGTGGGACAACTGATACTTTCTATGAATTGATGCACCACAGTGCGCATAAACATGGCAAATCGGTATTGATGATTACTCATGATCCCGAAGAAGTAAAGGCCTATGCTGATCGCAATATTCATTTGATTAGGAATCAAAAGCTTCCTTGGCGTTGTTTCAACATTCATGATGTTGAAGCGGACGATGATAAAGGAGGTCATGCGCATGCTTGATATTTTGTCCTATGACTTTATGCAACGGGCGGTAATGGCTGTTGTGGCGATTAGTATTTTTGCTCCAATTTTAGGGATTTTTCTCATTTTGCGTCGTCAGAGTTTGATGAGTGATACCCTTAGTCACGTTTCTCTAGCTGGGGTAGCTTTTGGGGTGGTTCTTGGAATTTCACCAACTATCACCACTATTATCGTGGTAGTTTTGGCTGCGATTTTACTAGAATACCTGCGTGTTGTTTACAAGCACTATATGGAAATTTCGACGGCTATTTTGATGTCCCTTGGTTTGGCTTTGTCCTTGATTATCATGAGTAAGTCTAACAGTTCTTCCAACATGAGTTTGGAACAGTATCTTTTTGGGTCTATTATCACAATTAGTATGGAGCAAGTTATTGCCTTATTTGCTATCGCGGTGATTATTTTGGTTTTGACCATTCTTTTCATTCGTCCAATGTATATTTTGACCTTTGATGAGGATACTGCTTTTGTAGATGGTCTGCCTGTTCGCTTGATGTCTGTTCTGTTTAATATTGTGACAGGGGTAGCCATTGCCCTGACTATTCCGGCAGCAGGAGCACTCTTAGTTTCAACGATTATGGTTTTGCCAGCAAGTATTGCCATGAGATTGGGTAAAAATTTCAAATCTGTTATCTTTATTGGTATTGCTATCGGTTTTGTTGGGATGCTTTGTGGCATTTTCCTTTCCTACTATTGGGAAACCCCAGCCAGTGCAACTATTACGATGATTTTCATTAGTATCTTCCTTGTGGTGAACCTTTTGGCGTTGATTCGTAAAAAACTATAAAAAACTATAAAAAATAAGAGCTTAGAACGACTGTTCTGAGCTCTTTAGTTATTGCTGTTTAGTAAGTTAAGACAGCGTAACTTTACTTACTGTTGTTACAAACCCTTATAAAATAAGTGTTTATGCGGGTTATCGCCTTCTTAATTTAGTTTTTGTGGACTTACAGGTTATTTATAGCTTTCTCAAAATAGGAAACAGCTTCCTTTTCTTTTTCTTTTGAGATATGTCCGTACGTGTCTAAGGTCATTTTGATATTGGAGTGACCTAATCGGTGTTGAAGTTCCTTATAACTAATACCAGCGTTCAGCAATAAACTAGCGTGAGTGTGTCTAAAAGCGTGAAAGGTGAAGCGAGGGATGTCTACTTCTTTGCAACGGTGTGCTAATGCTTTTGATCTAACGTCACTACTCGCGTATGTTAGGGTTGGACTAGCAAAAATAACTTTAGGAGCACGCGCACCGATTTCTAAAAAAATTAATCTTTGCCTATTCCTATATTGTTTTAACAGTAGAACCAGTTTGTTATCAATGCTAATGATACGCTTACCGGATTTTGTCTTGGGTGTGCTGATTTGATTGATTTGTCGGTTATACGTCTTTGAGATACTAACGGTACCAGCTTCTAAATCAATATCAGACCATTCGAGAGCTACCGCTTCACCAAAACGGCAACCAGTGGCTAACAAAAAGCGATAAAGGACGTTATCATAATAATATTGATATTTGGTTGGTGCTAATGTTTCCATATAGTTGAGCAATGATTTTAGATTTTGAGGATTAATAAATTTTACCCTATCGACTGATTTCTTTTGCTTTTTAGGGATAATGATTACCCTAGCTGGATTATAGGGAATAAGTTGCAATAGTACCGCATATTGGAGAATTCTGCGGTTAATAGAGCAAGCAACCTTAAAATTTACTAAGGTGTGTGCTAGTTTATTGGCAAATTGTTGAACAAAGCTAGGAGTTATTCTTTCTAACTTCATATTACCGAAAACGGGCAAAATATGATTTTTAAGCAGCAATTTAGTGCTTTCATAAGTCTGTGGCTTAACGGTGAGCTGAGAACTGTTTAGCCATAGTTCTGCCAACTCTTGATAATTCCTAATCTGTGCTTCTTTATGTATTGTAGAACCATTAGACAGGAAGTCAAACTGCGCGTGCTTGGCTTTTTGCTTGACCTCTGTTTGTGTTCTTCCTGTGATGCTTGTTTTTACCCTCTTACCTGTCATTTGGTCAATGCCTAGATAAATACTAGCACGATAAACGATTGTACCGTTTTTCTTCTTATGTTCTGTTATTTTCATGATCATAAACCTTTCCATCAGCAGACAAGCTATTATCAAAAGAGTTTTAGATTAGTTCATATCATGGTATAATAATGGTATCGGGTAAATATCCGAAATATTATAAAAGAAAATCATGGTATAATATTAGGCTTTTTAAGACCTTGCGAGCGTGGAAAACTTGCGGGGTCTTTTTTGTTTGGTTTTGTAAGGTATAGAGAGTTTCAGAAGAAGTTTTGCATGTCTAAAAACTAGGTCAAGGTTTACATGGATTCGAGCTCTTGAAAATGATTGCCTTTGGTACTCTGATAGTAGCTATCATGAATAACAAGAACAAATAGAAAAACCGTCCCACACTTTAGCCAATCGTGGACGGTTTATAGAAAATATAAACAAATACGGTACGGCTGCCGTCTTAAACGGTGCTACCTTTTTCTATGTCCATTATAGCTTTGTTTGATAAAGAAGTCAAAGGGTATAGTTAGAAAGTATAGTCTTTGGTACTCTCAGAGCGCCTTAGCATTATCTAAATGAATAAAAATAATTTTATACACTTTATTATGCAACCACTTGACAGATAAGATAATAGTTTTTAGTTATAGGTCGTTTTTCCTGCTCTAGTAGCTCATTTTTAGATTTAAAACAGCGGGATATAGTTTTACCCTGCTAGAGTATTTCATGTCTGTTTCAACACATTATAGTGGGTATTTTCGACCTTAAAATAGAAACTATGGGCTATCCATCTCTATCTTTGCTAAATATGACAAAAATTCCAAAAGCTAAAATCAACTTGATAACTCCTCTTAGATACTCACCAGATAGAAGCATATCAATACCTGTCACTGAAATAGAAATACCACACAGTGTCAAAAATACTTGCTTTTTGTTTATACTCATAGAAAATCTCCTTTTATTGAAATACAACCACGCGCATAACGCTGAACTCCGAGCGAACTTCGAGAATAGAAGGTTACTACTCCCAAACACGAACACATGGTCGCATTTCGGAATGCTGGAAAATGTTGGCACGTACTGACATAATACGTCAACCTATTTCAATAGTTCTAAAACGCTCGGTAAATTCACTTAAAGAACTTGAAAAAACTTGATATATCGGTCGTTTATTAATTTACTTTTTCGTTGTGACAGTTTCTAAAATCAGTTGGCATTTTTAACGTATAGTATTCAGAAAATCGGACTTTTCGGCTGTCTTAAAGAGCAAAATGCGAGTTCTTAAAGGGAAAGTGAACAAAATTAGTGGAAAATAGTGGAATTCGGCGCGTGGGTATCAGATAGTCATGATTTAGATGTAAAACTCCCAATAACTTCTCCGATAATCCTGAAGTCGCGCCGACCAAAGTTGATCGCGGGGCTTTTTGATTTGTTATCTAATTTTTTCAATTCTTGAAGAGCTTTTTGATTATTGTTAACAAGCGTTTGATATTGTTCTTTAGCTATTCGGTTTAGTTCTTTTAGTCGAGTTGGGCTATCAATCCCAGATTTTATCATTTCAGAATTGAGTAATTGGGTGTTATTGATAACCAGTAGTTCTTCAATACTAGCGTTATTTCTTAGAGTCCCTTCTTTATTTGGAAATTGTTTTTGAAATTGCTTGGCAGTCATCCCGAAGACAGCGACATTCACAAGGTCTGCTTCATTGGCATAAGCGTAACGTTGTTGGGCTGGTGTGATGGTTGGAACAATGTGTTCTTTAACAGCATCAGTTTGAAAACCGTAATTGAGTTTAGATAGGTAGCGATTGACTCTCGACTCAATTTGATTCTTATAAGCTTCCTCTTGCTTTAGTCTTTGGTAGTCTTGTATGATGTAGAGTTTAAACTCTGGGGAAATCCACGAAGCAAACTCAAAAGCAATATCGGAATGAGCATAAGTGCCCCCACCACGTCCTGAACGTGAGGTGATACCGACAACATTCATTCGTTCAATCCATTGTTTTGGAGTAATAATTAGTCGACCAGGCTCACTTCTAAACGATTGGAATTCCAATCGTTTAGAAGTGGGATTATTTAGTACCTCCCACGCTGCCAAAAAGTCAATCGTAGCGTAAGAACTAAGCCAGTTAGTGACTACCATTCTAGGGTCTTCACTATTTGGATGTATACTATAAAAGTAGACATCCAGTATAGAAAGATACTGATTGAGTGTTAGTTAATCGGTGAGAAAAAAACTCAACAGGAGATTATAGCAGAACTTAACAGAAGTCAAAGCTGGTATTATGAGACTAAGAAACGAGCTTTGCTCGAGTTTTCGGAGAATTACAGGGGTGGAGTGCTAAAGTAAAAAAAGAAGCGAGAAAAATTTCGCTTCTTTTACATATAGATTAGTTATCGTCTTGACGTGTCTGTAAATTTTTTTCTAAGTTATTAATGACACTATTAACCTGTTCTACATCCCAAGACTGTCTAGCTTGTCTATAGTAACTGTTAAAATAGTCATTATATTCTTCCTCGTCAACATGATACTGATTTAATAAGTTTCTGATTTGTAACTCTGCCGCATATTTAGCTTCTCTAAGAGCTTCCCTTCCACCTTGTCTCAGATAACGACTATCATTTTTATAGTAATTTGTATAAGGATAGCGTTCATACGCACTTACGGAATGAGTTGATAAAGCAGCGGTACTAGCTAGCATCAAACCAGCAACACTCAGTAATAGTGTTTTTTTCATAAAAACCTTTCTTATTTACAAGACATATGTTCCTCGGTTTTAAATCTGGTTAAGATTCTATCTTGAATTCCACATATTAAAACCAGCTATAGAACCATTCGATAATTGAAGCGATAGTAGACATAATACCAAAACCATTACCAGTTGTAATGACTGCCCCATCTTTGGAGAGGTCTTGTTCGTTTGTAGCTTCAACTGTTTGATCGTCTTGTGTTTGAGGTTCCTCACGACTTTTAGTCCATGCAGTAGCAAAGCCAACCCGGTAACCATCGTTATAATCGCTTGAATATTCTCCGTCATGATATTCAGAATAAGGAATATCATGGATTTCGATTTCTGGTCCGCTAGCATCCGATTTAAGACCTTGTTGATATCCATCTTCCCATCCAGACGCCCAAGCTTTTTCAAAGTCACTTAATTCTTTTGGTTCTAACCTAACCTCTAAACCCTGTTCATTAACTTCTCCTACTTCAATTAAACCTGTTGTAACATCAGAAACATCCGCACTTACAGGGTTAGTCATTAGCACACTTGCTCCTAATAAAGCCACCGTGAGGTAGCTCAAGCCTAAAACAGATTTCTTTTTGAGTGACATAATATACTCCTTTTTTATTGAATATTGTTCAAGCGGTCTAAACCAATCTCAAAACGATTTTAATTATACCTGAGTCTTATTGTAATTTAAAGTTCACAAAAAACTCATTTTTTAAAATTTATGATTAGATAAAAAGCATTTATATTAAACGTTCCTACTCTATATATATTTTGAAAACTACTAGTATTATCGCATGATTTGAATAAGTTAGAGGTATTAGATGAACCATAAGAACGCTATTCGTAAACTAAAAGAGTTTCATAGATGGCAACGTATCGCCAATAGCCTTGATTTAAGCTATAACGAGCGTTACCAGTTTGATATAGAATACCATCCCACGCACAGAAAACACCTTGAAATAAGCCGAGAATGCGCTCTAGAGGAGCTATACGCGATTAAGCATGCCATTAATCAACTATCTAAGATAGAGTATAGAAAGATATTGATTGAGTATTATAGATTAGTGAGAAACTCTCTAACCAAGAGATTATGGAAGAACTTAGAAGAAGTCAAAGTTGGTATTATGAGCCAAGAAAAGAGCCTTGCTTGAGTTTACAGAACTCTATAGAGGTAGGGATGTTCAGGAACACATTTTAAATTAGGAATTTATACTAAAAAAGCCAAAAATCTAAAAGTATTTTTATTTTTGAGCCGTTCGATTAGAGTGTAAATGAAAAAAATTAACAAAAATAGAATCATCTCTAATTTAATGTTGATATAACTTGTTTTCTTGTTTTTTCAGAAAAATACAAGAAAATCACCTTTGTAATAGATGCCCTAAAAGAGTTCAGAAAAAAAGCATCCCGCCAAAAAGTGGTCTTAACTAAAGTTTGTTTAGTTAGTAAAATAATAAAGTATAAAAATAATAAATAAGGAAAACATGGAAATGTCTAATTGTAAGTATAAACTACGGAAATTATCTGTCGGTCTTGTTTCCGTTGGGACAATGTTCACCGCAACAACTGTTATGGCAAACGAGGCTTCTCAACCAACTGCTGCTGAAGTTACCGCTTCGCCTGTAGCGGTAGAGGTACCTAGTGAGGAAGTAGATACTTCCGAATCTGTTACAACTTCAAAAACAGAAGAACCGCAGACTCCTACAGCTAACCAACCTGAGACTACTAGTATCACTGTGGAGACTGAAAGTGAAGAACAAATCTCCGAAGCAACAGCTGATAGCCAAGAAGAAGGTGCATCCCTACAGCTAAAATCACGAAGCAAACGTTCGACAGATTCAGTGTCTGAACAACCACAGCTTATGGAAGTGGAAAAATTTGAGGTGGATAAAGAAATCTCCAGTCTTACTGTTAAAGATGGTGAAACAGGCAATCCGCTTATTAAAAACCGAGATGACAATCAGCGTGATATTTTTGATATTAGTCGAGATGTAAAAGTCAATCAAGATGGAACAATGGATGTTACTTTAACAGTCAAACCTAAAGAGATTGACAAAGGAGCAGAGGTTATTGTTCTTCTAGATACTTCTAAAAAGATGACTGATGAAGACTTCGATACTGCCAAAGAAAATATCAAAAAGTTAGTGACTACATTGACTTCCAAGAGTACTAACGAATCTCCTAGTTATAATAGTCGTAACTCTGTTCGCTTAATTGACTTTTATAGAAAAATAGGAAATTCTATCGATTTATCTGGATGGGAAGAAAGTAAAGTCGACGCCAAGCTCCAGGAAGTTCGTAAAAAAGCAATTGATGATTATAATGGTTGGGGAGTAGATTTACAAGGAGCGATTCATAAAGCTAGAGAAATCTTTAACAATGAGAAAGAGAAAAATTCTGGCAAACGTCAGCATATTGTTCTTTTTTCTCAAGGAGAAGCTACTTTTAGTTACGCCTTAGGCGATGAAGCTAAAAAGAAAACATCCCCAGTAAAAGGACAAATTACATCTTCTAATGCCACACTATCTTGGCTTCCAATATTTGAATATACAAATAGTAATTCTAATATGATTGACGATGTTAATAAAATTGTTGAATGGGCTGAAACTTTAGGATTAGGTAATAAGCTTAGTTCAGTCAAAACAGCAATAAAAACAGCTAGCAAAGTGAACGGTGTTCTAAACTGGATAGGAATATCTCCTACTGAGTATTTAACACTCAAAGAATACAAATCAGAGAGTTCTTCAGAAAAAGATTTTAATTATAAAAAACGTGTAGGAGAGGGGTATCATAATTATAGTTTTGATGAACGAAAAACATCTGACATGCCACTCAAATCGATTTTGGGAAGTCAGTTAGAGTCGGCTGTCAAACCAGATAAAAATAACTGGCTTGGATGGGCTCTAGATAAACTTTCATTGTCTGAAACTTATACAAAAGTCTTGAAATCATCACTTATGAAAGCTATCGAATCTATCTTCTATAAACGTGAAGATATTTACTATAATCACAATCTCTCAGCCCAAGCTGAAGCTAAAATGGCTCAAGACGAAGGAATTGTTTTCTATTCATTTGATGTTACAAATCCTAGTAAATTTGCAAAAAAAGCTGTTTTTACCCCCGATTATCCAACCTACTCCAAATATTTAATAGAAAAAGACGAAAAAGCGAAGAAAACAATTGAAGAACGCAATAAGAAGTTTGACCAGTATCTAAAAGAAATGTCAGAAGGTAAAAACTTCTTAAAAGATGTTGATGATAAAGATAAATTTAAAGATATCTTATCAGAAGTTATAGTAACCGAAAAATTTGAAGATAAAGTTAACGTCGTAGAGAAGTCTTGGAAAACTTCGTCAGAAAATAAAAGCGAGAGTGTTAGTCACACTAAAGCAAAAGAAGGATGGCTATCAACTAAAGAAAGTCTCGCTTGGAAAATTTCTAAAGATGAACTAAAAAAAGCTTTCGAGTCCAGAACACCTCTAATTTTAAGCTATAAACTTGATGTTAATAATGACAAACTTCAAGCCTCTCTTGATAAGCGCAGAAATAAGCGTTCAACATCAACAGAAAATAATGATTCATTGACCGAAAAAATTATTTCTAATAAGATTTCTTATAAAATTAATAGTAAATCAGCGAATGGTCAGAAACTTGAGGATGTAAAATTAACATATAGTAAAGTAATGGTTCCTGTACCAGATGTTGACGGAACTATTGAGATACCAAAGGCTCCTGAGAAACGCCTTGTAGATCCAGTATTGCCTTCACAACCATTATTCCCAGATATGCCAAAATATGATGAAGCAGAGACGAGCTATGGTTCTAGTGAAATAATTGATATTGAAGAAGATACAGGCTCAGGTATAGAAATGGGCGCTGCAAGTGGTGCTATCTCAACCCAAGAGAATACAGACCCTATTGTGGAAATCACCGAAGATACTCAACCTGGTATGTCTGGTCACTCTGAAGATATAACAATTATCGAAGATACAAAACCAGAGAAAATAGATACTATTATTGGTGGCAATGTGATTGACTTCACAGAAGACAGCATTACACATAATCAATATACTGAATCTGGTCAAAACTCAACTAATGAGAGTCAAGAAATTATTGAAGATACCAAACCAGAATCTGATACAATTTCAATCGGTGGGCAAAGTGATCCGATTGAAATAACAGAAGACACGCTACCTAATGTATCTGGTCGTTCTGGCGATATTACTATCACTGAGGATACGAAACAACCTGAAGTTATTATCGGCGGTCAAAGTGACCCAGTCGAATTATCAGAAGATACAGCTCCTGGCATGTCTGGATTCAATGAGGGGACTGTTGTTGAAGAAGACACACGTCCTAAGCTACAATTCCACTTTGATAACGAAGAGCCTATCCCAACAATTAATAAAGCTATCTCTCAAACTCCTATTGCTAGAGTAGATAATAACTTACCTCAAACTGGAGATAAAGATAAGTCAGAAGCATTCTTTACTATCGCAGCGTTAACTGTTATTGGAGCAGCAGGGCTTCTTAGTAAAAAAAATCGTAAAAATCAGATTGATTAATCACTAAATTTCATAAAACAGCATAAACAAGGTCATGTATAAAGTGATCCTTGTTTTATGTTGTATAGGAAACTAAAAATATTATGAATTACTTAAAGGAGAATAAAGTGAAAAAGAAATTAATGTTAGCTACAGCACTACTTGCTTTAGGTGCAACCACGAATGTGAAGGCGGAAGAAGAGAGCAATGCTGTGTCTGTACCTCTAGAGAATAGTCACAGTAAAGTTTTTGAAGTTGATGGAGAAGACTCTCAAAAAGTTATAGTTGCTCCGTTCAAAGTAGGGGATGAAAGTATTAAATTAAATATTCCAAATGTCCCTTATGGCTATGTATATGCCTCAACAACTTCTACAAGTAACGAAAAGAAAGAAGATAAGGTAGAAAAGCCCTCAGCTATAACTGTTGAAAGAGAGTGCTCAGAGCTTGAAAAAACAAAATACAGACACGATCAAGAATGTCCAAAAATAACTTATCAAATCAGTGGGTATCGAGCTAACGGAGGAGGCGACTATACTGTGAAGCTAAAATCTCCCTTGGATACAGGAGATCGAGTAGCAATAAGAATATTCGACGAGGGTCATGATTATATTACCACCAAGATATATCATATTCCAGTCAAAGAAATATTATCCAGCCGTGAAGAGAATAAAAGTGAATCCGAAAGCTCTGAAACTACAAAAAATCCATCAGGAATTAAAAATATATTAAGCGAAAGTACTGCTAAGCCTTCTAACTTTGTTGATTTAGCTTCAGATACCCAAAACCAATCTACTGTAAATGAAGAATCAAGTCCACTGCCGACTGACGAGCCACAAGCATGGACTCAACGTGTAAAATCTCTCATTAATAAAACTTGGGAAGATTTCAAATATTATGTTAACCCAATTAACTGGTTTACAAGCTGGTGGAGCTAATATATGTTATAATAAGGTAAACTAAAAAGCGTAGTATTTAAACCACGCTAGTTCTTGCCTGCTGAACTCGTTAAAAATTTGTTCACCTTATACTACTTCTTTAGGCTATCAACCATTGAGTTGATAGCCTTTTTTTTATGCCCAAATTTGTGGACTTTGAAAGAATATCTAAGGATAGTTAAAGTTATAGGAAATCCCTAGAAACGTTGTCATATCAGTAGTTAAGGCGATTTAAAGCCGTTTAAGGTTAGTTAAATTTTAGAACAGCGTATTTTTTCTTACCACGGCGAACCACAGTTAGTTGGTTGTCGATTTTATCGGTGTCAGACAAGGTATAATCCAACTCTTGAATACGCTCGCCATTAATATAGATGGCACCGTTTTGCACATCTTCACGCGCTTGGCGTTTTGATGGGGAAATACCTGCGGTGACAAGCATGTCAACAAGGTTAAGGCTGTCTGCTGATTGAACGTGATAATTTGGTACATTGCTCAATCCTTGTTTCAATTCATTTGCAGAAAGATTTTTGATGTTTCCAGCAAATAATTGCTCGGTAATGTTAAGGGCTTGTTTATAAGCTTCTTCGCCATGAACTAAGGTAACCACTTCACGGGCTAACGTTTTTTGAGCGAGACGTTCGTGACGGGCAGCGTTAAATTGACTTTCAATGTCTACAATCTCATCTAAAGATAAGAAAGTGAAGATTTTCAAAAAACGCACCGCATCGTCATCCATGACATTTAACCAGAATTGGTACATTTCGTAAGGAGAAGTCTTATCGGCATCTAGCCAGACTGCATTACCCTCTGATTTCCCGAATTTTTTTCCAGTGGAATCGGTGATGAGTGGTACAGTCATGACATGACCGGTTTTATCCGCTTTTCTGCGCAGCAATTCTGTTCCTGCAGTCATATTGCCCCATTGGTCTGAGCCGCCAATTTGTAAGGTCACGTTATGTTTATTATTGAGTTCGTAAAAGTCGTAGCCTTGCATGATTTGGTAAGCAAACTCAGTGTAAGAAATGCCTGTTTCGATACGTTTTTTAACAGAGTCTTTACTCATCATGTAGTTAACGGTGAAGTATTTCCCAACGTCGCGTAAGAAGTCGATGAAGCTAATCTGAGAGAACCAGTCGTAGTTATTCACGAGCTCTGCTTTATTATCTCCATTTTCGAAATCAAGGAAAGTAGACAACTGCCCTTTAATCTTATCGCTCCATTCGAGGACAGTTTCTTTAGTTTGAAGGCTGCGCTCTGCATCTTTGAAGGAAGGGTCACCAATTAGCCCTGTTGCTCCACCAACCAATGCATAAGGTTTATGCCCGGCTAATTGCAAGCGACGAGATGTTAAAATAGCAACCAAATGGCCAAGATGAAGGCTGTCAGCGGTTGGATCATAACCAGTGTAATAGGATACTTGCCCTTCTGTTAGTGCTTTAACAAGGGCTTCTTCATCGGTCGTTTGAAAGACCAAGCCACGTGCTTTGAGTTCTTCAAAAATATTCATAGGCTTTCTCCGTTTTCCGTTATAGTTTCGGAAATCATTATACCAAAAACAGTTGTGGCTATGCAACCTTTATCAAAGTTTGGTATAATAGAGGTTGAGGTATTTTATGGTGAAATGGAACACAAAACGAAAAAGAAAAGGTGAGCAAGGGTTAGGTCTCTTAGATTTGGGACCTGTTCTTTTGCGTACCTTGAAACTCATGTCTAACTTTTTTTACATTATCATCTTCCTTTTTGGAATGATGGGAGCTGGTATGGCTTTGGGCTATTTGGCTAGTCAAATTGACTCTGTCAAGGTCCCAAGTAAAGCTAGTTTAGTCAAACAAGTTAAATCCTTAACCATGATTTCACAGATGAACTATTCTGATAATAGCGTGATTGCAACTCTAGATACAGATTTGCTCAGGACACCAGTAGCGAATGAGGCTATTTCAGATAATATTAAAAAGGCTATTGTCTCCACTGAGGATGAGAATTTCCAAGGACACCAGGGTGTTGTACCAAAGGCTGTTTTTCGAGCAACGTTAGCTTCAGTGCTAGGGTTTGGTGAATCAAGTGGTGGTTCAACCTTGACACAGCAGTTGGTCAAACAGCAGGTATTGGGTGATGACCCAACTTTTAAACGGAAATCTAAGGAAATTATCTATGCACTTGCCTTGGAGCGTTATATGTCCAAGGATGATATTTTGTCTAACTATTTGAATGTTTCCCCTTTTGGGCGTAATAATAAGGGACAAAATATTGCTGGTGTGGAAGAAGCAGCGCGTGGCATTTTTGGAGTGTCAGCCAAAGACTTAACTGTTCCGCAAGCAGCTTTCCTAGCGGGACTTCCACAGAGTCCTATTGTTTATTCTCCTTACATGTCAACGGGTCAAATGAAATCAGAAGAGGACATGTCTTATGGCATCAAGCGTCAGCAAAACGTGTTATACAATATGTATCGGACTGGTGTCCTAACGAAAAAGGAATACGACGATTACAAAGCCTACCCAATTAGTAAGGACTTTATTCAGCCAGGAAGTGTTACCGTTACAAATCACGATTACCTCTATTATACGGTTTTGGCAGATGCTAAAAAGGCTATGTATAGCTATTTAATCAAACGAGACAAGGTCTCTAGTCGTGACTTGAAAAATGATGCAACCAAAGCAGCATATGAAGAAAGAGCATTGACAGAACTGCAACAAGGTGGCTACACGATTACCACAACTATTAACAAGCCGATTTACAACGCTATGCAGACAGCGGCAGCGCAATTTGGTGGCCTTTTAGATGATGGGACAGGCACTGTTCAAATGGGAAATGTCTTGACTGATAATGCAACCGGAGCTATCCTAGGTTTTGTTGGTGGTAGAGACTATGCCCTTAACCAAAACAATCATGCATTTGATACGGTTCGTTCTCCAGGATCTAGCATTAAACCAGTTATATCTTACGGCCCTGCTATCGACCAAGGTCTAATGGGAAGCGCTAGTGTTCTATCTAACTACCCAACGACCTATTCGAGTGGCCAAAAGATTATGCACGCTGATAGTGAGGGGACAGCTATGATGTCTCTTCAAGAAGCGATTAACACCTCTTGGAATATTCCTGCCTTTTGGACACAGAAATTATTACGTGAAAAAGGCGTTGATGTTGAAGACTACATGACCAAGATGGGTTATAAGATTACAGACTATTCTATTGAAAGCCTACCGCTTGGGGGAGGAATCGAAGTGTCTGTTGCTCAACAAACCAATGCCTATCAAATGATTTCAAATAACGGAATGTATCAAAAGCAATACCTTGTGGACAAGATTACTGCTAGTGATGGGACAGTGGTTTACCAGCATGAAAGCAAGCCAGTTCGTGTCTTTTCTGCACCAACAGCCACTATTTTGCAAGATTTATTGCGAGGCCCAGTCTCTTCAGGAGCTACGACAACCTTCAAGAGCCGTTTGGCAGCAATCAATCCTAGTTTGGCTAATGCTGATTGGATTGGTAAGACAGGAACAACCGAGAATTACACTGATGTGTGGCTCGTTTTGGCGACGCCAAGGGCTACTTTAGGAGGTTGGGCAGGTCACGATGATAATACCTCACTGGCACCAATGACAGGTTATAACAATCACTCTAATTACCTTGCTCATTTAGCTAATGCTATTAATCAGGCTGATCCTAATGTTCTTGGTGGTGGGCAACGCTTTGCACTTGATCCAGGAGTTGTCAAAGCTTCAGTCTTGAAGTCAACGGGTCTGCAGCCAGGAACGGTCACGGTCAATGGCCGAGCCTTCTCTGTCGGAGGAGAAATGACGACTAGCTTATGGGCTCAAAAGGGTCCGGGAGCGATGACTTACCGATTTGCTATCGGAGGAACAGATGCTGACTATCAAAAAGCTTGGGCAAGTTTTGGTGGCAAGAAAAATTAAGTTGCATTTTGTCGGAAAATAGTGTATAATATCTGTAACTATTTGTCGTCCAATCTAGCTGAAATATTGTCCAGCTAGGAAGAACAGCAGTTAAATCACACTGATAAAGTCAGATTTAGCTGCTCTTTTTGTGCCTATTTTTAAGAAAAATAGGGTTTGTAACCCATATTTAAAGATTCTAAAAATTCACACCGAGGACAAATAATCATTTAGTTGCGATTTGCTGAAACAGCAAAGCTTAAAAAGAAGAAGGAGCTAAAAACTTGGCAGGACATGAAGTTCGATACGGAAAACACCGTACACGTCGTAGCTTTTCAAGAATCAAAGAAGTTCTTGATTTACCAAATTTGATTGAAATTCAAACTGACTCATTCCAAGATTTCCTTGATTCAGGCTTGAAAGAAGTATTTGAAGATGTACTTCCTATTTCAAACTTTACGGATACTATGGAACTTGAATTTGTTGGTTACGAATTCAAAGAACCAAAATACACCCTTGAAGAGGCTCGTATCCACGATGCAAGTTACTCTGCACCAATCTTTGTTACCTTCCGCTTGGTCAATAAAGAAACTGGTGAAATCAAGACACAAGAAGTTTTCTTCGGTGACTTCCCTATCATGACGGAAATGGGTACTTTTATCATCAATGGTGGTGAACGTATCATCGTTTCTCAGTTGGTTCGTTCTCCTGGTGTTTATTTCAACGATAAGGTTGATAAAAATGGTAAGGTTGGTTACGGATCAACAGTGATTCCTAACCGTGGTGCTTGGTTGGAGTTGGAAACTGACTCAAAAGACATTGCTTATACTCGTATTGACCGTACGCGTAAGATTCCATTCACAACCTTGGTTCGTGCACTTGGATTCTCAGGTGATGATGAAATTGTTGATATTTTTGGAGAAAGTGACCTCGTTCGCAATACCATTGAAAAAGATATCCACAAAAACCCAAGCGATTCTCGTACAGATGAAGCCCTTAAAGAAATTTATGAGCGTCTTCGTCCAGGTGAGCCAAAAACTGCAGATAGCTCTCGTAGCCTATTGATTGCACGTTTCTTTGATGCTCGTCGTTACGATTTGGCTGCGGTTGGTCGCTATAAAGTGAACAAAAAACTTAATATCAAGACTCGTCTCTTGAACCAAATCATTGCTGAAAACCTTGTGGATGCTGAAACTGGCGAAATCTTGGTAGAAGCTGGAACTGAAATGACACGTAGCGTCATTGAATCAATTGAAGAACACCTTGATGGTGATTTGAACAAGTTTGTTTACACTCCGAATGATTATGCGGTGGTTACAGAACCTGTTGTTCTTCAAAAATTCAAGGTTGTGTCACCAATTGACCCTGACCGCGTGGTAACTATAGTTGGTAATGCCAATCCAGATGACAAGGTACGTGCCTTGACACCTGCTGATATTTTGGCAGAAATGTCTTACTTCTTGAACCTTGCTGAAGGTCTTGGAAAAGTTGACGATATTGACCACTTAGGTAACCGCCGTATCCGTGCCGTTGGTGAACTGCTTGCCAACCAATTCCGCATCGGTCTTGCCCGTATGGAGCGTAATGTGCGTGAGCGTATGTCTGTTCAAGACAACGATGTGTTAACACCACAACAAATCATCAATATCCGTCCTGTCACAGCAGCTGTTAAAGAATTCTTCGGTTCTTCTCAGTTATCACAGTTCATGGACCAACACAACCCATTGTCAGAGTTGTCTCACAAACGTCGTTTATCTGCCTTAGGACCTGGTGGTTTGACACGTGACCGTGCTGGTTATGAGGTTCGTGACGTGCATTACACGCACTATGGCCGTATGTGTCCGATTGAAACGCCTGAAGGACCAAACATTGGTTTGATTAACAACTTGTCTTCATTTGGACATCTTAATAAATATGGTTTCATCCAAACACCTTACCGTAAGGTTGACCGTGCGACTGGTAGGGTAACTAACGAAATTGTTTGGTTGACTGCTGATGAAGAAGACGAGTACACAGTTGCACAGGCCAATTCTAAATTAAACGAAGATGGCACTTTTGCTGAAGAAATCGTTATGGGTCGTCATCAAGGTAATAACCAAGAATTTTCTGCAAGTGTTGTTGATTTCGTTGACGTTTCTCCAAAACAGGTAGTTGCTGTTGCGACGGCATGTATTCCTTTCTTGGAAAACGATGACTCCAACCGTGCCCTCATGGGTGCCAACATGCAACGTCAGGCTGTGCCATTGATTGATCCAAAAGCGCCATTTGTTGGTACTGGTATGGAATATCAAGCTGCCCATGACTCTGGAGCTGCGGTTATTGCTCAGCATAATGGTAAAGTTGTCTTTTCTGATGCTGAAAAAGTTGAAGTTCGTCGTGAAGATGGCTCACTTGATGTTTATCACATTACTAAATTCCGTCGTTCAAACTCAGGAACTGCCTATAACCAACGTACTCTTGTTAAGGTTGGTGACATCGTTGAAAAAGGTGACTTCATTGCTGATGGACCTTCTATGGAAAATGGTGAAATGGCCCTTGGACAAAACCCAGTCGTTGCTTACATGACTTGGGAAGGTTACAACTTCGAGGACGCTGTTATCATGAGTGAACGTCTTGTGAAAGAAGATGTCTACACATCTGTTCACTTGGAAGAATTTGAATCAGAAACACGTGATACAAAGCTTGGGCCTGAAGAAATCACTCGCGAAGTACCAAACGTTGGTGAAGAAGCCCTCAAAGACCTTGACGAAATGGGAATTATCCGTATCGGTGCTGAGGTTAAAGAAGGCGACATTTTAGTAGGTAAAGTCACACCTAAAGGTGAAAAAGACCTCTCTGCTGAAGAGCGTCTCTTGCATGCCATCTTTGGAGATAAATCACGTGAAGTTCGTGATACGTCTCTTCGTGTACCTCACGGTGGTGATGGTATCGTTCGTGATGTGAAAATCTTTACACGCGCTAACGGCGATGAATTGCAATCAGGTGTTAACATGCTGGTTCGTGTTTACATTGCTCAAAAACGTAAGATCAAAGTCGGAGATAAAATGGCCGGTCGTCACGGAAACAAGGGTGTCGTTTCACGTATTGTACCAGTTGAAGACATGCCATACCTTCCCGATGGAACACCAGTTGATATCATGTTGAACCCTCTTGGGGTGCCATCACGGATGAACATTGGTCAGGTTATGGAACTTCACCTTGGTATGGCTGCTCGTAACCTTGGTATTCACATTGCAACACCTGTCTTTGACGGGGCTTCATCAGAAGACCTTTGGGACACTGTTCGTGAAGCTGGTATGGATAGCGATGCTAAGACGGTCCTTTATGATGGACGTACTGGTGAACCATTTGACAATCGTGTATCCGTTGGTGTCATGTACATGATTAAACTCCACCACATGGTTGATGATAAACTCCATGCCCGTTCGGTAGGACCATACTCACTTGTTACCCAACAACCACTTGGAGGTAAAGCTCAATTTGGTGGACAACGTTTTGGTGAGATGGAGGTTTGGGCCCTTGAAGCTTACGGTGCATCAAATGTTCTTCAAGAAATCTTGACTTACAAGTCAGATGATGTGACTGGACGTTTGAAAGCTTATGAAGCCATTACTAAAGGTAAGCCAATTCCAAAACCAGGTGTACCAGAATCCTTCCGCGTTCTTGTGAAAGAATTGCAATCTCTTGGTCTTGATATGCGTGTCCTTGATGAAGATGATAATGAAGTTGAACTTCGTGATCTTGATGAAGGTGAAGACGATGACGTGATGCACGTTGATGATCTTGAAAAAGCGCGTGAAAAACAAGTCCAAGAAACCCAAGAAGTTTCTGAAACAACTGACGAAAAATAAGCAATCAATTCTTATAAACAATTATTTACTAGTTGGAGGCAGGTGAGTCTTGCCCTTAGACTGGTAAAGTCATCAAAGGCAGAAAGGTAAAACTAGTGGTTGACGTAAATCGTTTTAAAAGTATGCAAATCACATTAGCCTCACCAAGTAAGGTCCGTTCATGGTCTTATGGTGAAGTTAAAAAACCTGAAACAATCAACTACCGTACACTGAAACCAGAACGTGAAGGACTCTTTGACGAAGTCATCTTTGGTCCAACAAAAGACTGGGAATGTGCGTGTGGGAAATACAAACGTATCCGTTATAAAGGAATCGTGTGTGACCGCTGTGGGGTTGAGGTAACTCGTGCCAAAGTACGTCGTGAACGTATGGGGCATATCGAGTTAAAAGCTCCTGTATCACACATCTGGTACTTCAAAGGGATTCCATCACGTATGGGATTGACTCTTGACATGAGCCCTCGTGCCCTTGAAGAAGTTATTTATTTTGCGGCTTATGTGGTCATTGACCCAATGGATACTCCGCTTGAACCAAAATCATTATTAACAGAACGCGAATACCGTGAAAAACTTCAGGAGTATGGACACGGATCATTCATTGCTAAGATGGGTGCTGAAGCCATTCAAGATCTCTTGAAACGTGTTGATTTGGCAGCTGAAATCGCTGAATTAAAAGAAGAATTGAAATCTGCTTCTGGTCAAAAACGGATTAAGGCAGTTCGTCGTTTGGACGTGCTTGATGCCTTCCACAAATCTGGAAATAAACCAGAATGGATGGTTCTGAACATCTTGCCAGTTATTCCACCAGATCTTCGTCCAATGGTTCAATTGGATGGTGGCCGTTTTGCGGCATCAGATTTGAATGACTTGTACCGTCGTGTCATTAACCGTAACAACCGTTTGGCACGTTTGTTAGAACTTAATGCCCCAGGTATTATCGTTCAAAATGAAAAGCGGATGCTTCAAGAGGCGGTAGATGCGCTGATTGATAACGGTCGTCGTGGTCGTCCAATTACTGGACCAGGTAGTCGTCCATTGAAATCATTGAGCCACATGCTTAAAGGTAAACAAGGGCGTTTCCGTCAAAACTTGCTTGGTAAACGTGTAGACTTCTCTGGACGTTCCGTTATCGCTGTTGGTCCGACCCTTAAAATGTACCAATGTGGTGTCCCACGTGAAATGGCTATTGAGCTCTTTAAACCATTTGTAATGCGCGAAATTGTTGCCAAAGAATATGCTGGTAACGTTAAAGCCGCTAAACGTATGGTTGAACGTGGAGACGAACGCATCTGGGATATCTTAGAAGAAGTTATCAAAGAACACCCAGTTCTTCTTAACCGTGCACCGACCCTCCACAGACTTGGTATTCAAGCTTTTGAACCCGTTCTGATTGACGGTAAGGCCCTTCGTCTTCACCCACTTGTGTGTGAGGCCTACAATGCCGACTTCGATGGAGACCAAATGGCCATCCACGTGCCATTGTCTGAAGAAGCACAAGCTGAAGCTCGTCTCTTAATGCTTGCCGCAGAGCACATCTTAAATCCTAAAGACGGTAAACCTGTTGTTACCCCATCTCAGGATATGGTTTTGGGTAACTATTACCTTACAATGGAAGATGCTGGTCGCGAAGGCGAAGGCATGATTTTCAAGGATAAAGACGAAGCTGTGATGGCATATCGTAATGGTTATGCTCACTTGCATAGTCGTGTGGGTATCGCTGTTGACAGCATGCCAAACAAACCTTGGAAAGATAGCCAAAGACATAAAATCATGGTGACAACTGTTGGTAAGATTTTGTTTAACGACATCATGCCAGAGGACCTTCCGTACCTCCAAGAGCCAAACAATGCCAACTTGACAGAAGGAACACCTGATAAATACTTCCTTGAACCTGGTCAAGATATCCAAGAAGTCATCGATCGCTTGGACATCAATGTGCCATTCAAGAAGAAAAACCTCGGTAACATCATTGCGGAAACCTTCAAACGTTTCCGTACAACAGAAACATCAGCTTTCCTTGACCGTTTGAAAGATCTTGGTTACTACCATTCAACCCTTGCTGGTTTGACAGTGGGTATCGCTGACATCCCAGTTATCGATAACAAAGCAGAAATCATTGATGCTGCTCACCATCGTGTTGAAGAAATCAACAAGGCCTTCCGTCGTGGTTTGATGACAGATGATGACCGTTATGTTGCCGTTACAACAACATGGCGTGAAGCTAAAGAAGCCCTTGAAAAACGTCTGATTGAAACACAAGATCCTAAGAACCCAATCGTTATGATGATGGACTCAGGAGCCCGTGGTAACATCTCTAACTTCTCACAGCTTGCGGGTATGCGTGGTTTGATGGCTGCTCCTAACGGACGCATCATGGAACTTCCTATCTTGTCAAACTTCCGTGAAGGTTTGAGCGTTTTGGAAATGTTCTTCTCAACCCACGGTGCACGTAAAGGGATGACCGATACGGCCCTTAAAACAGCCGACTCAGGTTACCTTACTCGTCGTTTGGTTGACGTTGCCCAAGATGTTATCATTCGTGAGGACGATTGTGGCACTGACCGTGGTCTTCTTATCCGTGCTATTACCGATGGTAAAGAGGTTACCGAAACTCTTGAAGAACGTCTTCAAGGTCGTTACACACGTAAATCAGTCAAACACCCTGAAACTGGTGAAGTCTTGATTGGTGCTGACCAATTAATCACTGAAGACATGGCACGTAAGATTGTTGATGCGGGTGTTGAAGAAGTGACCATTCGTTCTGTCTTTACCTGTGCGACTCGTCATGGTGTCTGCCGTCACTGTTATGGTATCAACCTTGCAACTGGTGATGCTGTTGAAGTTGGTGAAGCAGTTGGTACGATCGCTGCCCAATCTATCGGTGAGCCTGGTACTCAGCTTACCATGCGTACCTTCCACACGGGTGGTGTAGCCTCAAATACCGATATCACACAGGGGCTTCCTCGTATTCAAGAAATCTTTGAAGCACGTAACCCTAAAGGGGAAGCGGTCATTACTGAAGTGAAAGGTAATGTCGTCGAGATTGAAGAAGATGCGTCAACTCGTACCAAGAAAGTCTACGTTCAAGGTAAAACTGGTATGGGTGAATACGTCGTACCATTTACAGCACGTATGAAAGTTGAAGTTGGCGACGAAGTTAATCGCGGAGCTGCTCTTACAGAAGGGTCAATCCAACCGAAACGTCTCCTTGAAGTACGTGATACCTTGTCAGTTGAAACTTATCTTCTTGCAGAAGTGCAAAAAGTTTACCGTAGCCAAGGGGTAGAAATCGGTGATAAACACGTTGAGGTAATGGTTCGCCAAATGCTTCGTAAAGTTCGTGTCATGGATCCAGGTGATACAGACCTCCTTCCAGGAACATTGATGGATATTTCTGATTTCACAGATGCTAATAAAGATATTGTTATCTCTGGTGGTATCCCTGCGACATCTCGTCCAGTTCTTATGGGAATTACGAAAGCTTCCCTTGAAACCAATTCCTTCTTATCAGCTGCATCCTTCCAAGAAACAACTCGTGTTCTTACAGATGCTGCCATCCGTGGTAAAAAAGATCATCTTCTTGGTCTTAAAGAAAATGTTATCATTGGTAAAATCATTCCAGCTGGTACTGGTATGGCGCGCTACCGTAACATTGAACCACAAGCAATCAATGATGTTGAAGTTATTGACAAGCCAGAAGTTTCGGAAGAAACAGTTGCTGCAACTGAAACAGAATAATATTAAAAAGAGTCCTGAGGGGCTCTTTTTGTGATATTGAGAAGCAAGCGAGGAAGACCTGTTGTTATTGCGGTAACTATCACCATAATTGTCCCTCTAGTTATCATAACCCGATAACAAAGGAATAGAAGCCCCCCAATGAGCAGATATTTTTCAAAAACCTTTTAATTTAGCTATAATAAGCATAAGAGGAATAGGTATTATGTATCAAGTGATAAAAATGTATGGTGATTGGGAACCCTGGTGGTTCATCGATGGGTGGCAAGATGATATTTTAGAAGAAAAGAAGTTTGATGAGTGGACAGAAGCTTTTGCCTATTTTGAGGAAGAATGGCAGAACATGAGAAATCATTTTCCAAGTTACCACAGTCAAAAGAATCTCCTGGCCACATTTTGGGAGAAAAAAGATACGAGATGGTGTGAGGATTGTGGTGAAGATTTGCAGCAATATCATTCTATATTACTGTTGAAAAATAGGGATATTGTGCCTAATACACATTATATGCCTGGTTTTGAACAGAGAAATGATTCACCTCAAAATGCATCATTCTGTAAGCTAAATTTATAAACGCGCTCAAAACAGAAGAAAATGTCATTAGTTTGGCATTTTCTTTTTTTGTTTTACGAATAAATCAATGGGGGGCGTTATGGTACAAGCATTAGCAAAATCTATTTTGAAAGAAGCTGAGCAGATTCAAGCTCAAGATATCTATATTTTGCCAAAGGAAGATCAGTATGAGCTATTGATAAGGGTAGGAGATGAAAGGAGATTGGTGGATGTTTATCGGGGCGATCGGATGGCTCATCTTATTAGTCACTTTAAGTTCGTTGCAGGAATGACCGTTGGTGAGAAACGACGCTGTCAAGTCGGTTCTTGTGATTATGATATCGGTGAAGACACACTTTTGTCTCTACGCCTGTCTAGTGTTGGAAATTACCGTGGACAAGAGAGCCTAGTGATTCGGTTATTACATCATCAACAAAGAAGTTTACATTACTGGTTTGACGGACTGAAAACAGTTGCACGTCAGATTGGAGGCCGAGGACTCTATCTTTTTGCAGGTCCAGTCGGATCAGGCAAAACGACTTTGATGCACCAATTGATTGCTGATTATTATCAGGGAGCACAGGTCATTAGCATAGAAGATCCGGTGGAAATTAAAAATCATCAAGCGCTCCAATTACAAGTTAATGATAGTATTGGCATGACTTACGACAACTTGATCAAACTATCTTTACGGCATCGCCCTGATATTTTAATCATTGGTGAAATTCGAGACAGCCAGACAGCTAGAGCGGTTATTAGAGCAAGTTTAACAGGTGTCTTAGTATTTTCAACAGTTCATGCCAAAAGCATTTCTGGTGTTTATGCCAGATTACTAGAACTAGGAGTGACAAGAGCAGAATTAGACAATTGTTTGGCTTTGGTTGCTTACCAACGATTGCTTAATGGAGGAGCATTGATTGACTCAACTCAAACAGAATTTGAACACTACTCACCAAACCAATGGAATCAGAAAATTGATCACCTTCTTGCAGCAGGACATCTCAGTCCGGAGCAAGCAAGGCTTGAAAAAATTATCCAGTAAGGAACAATACAAACTAATTCAGCTATTAGCTAACCTTTTGTTAACAGGATTTAACTTGACTGAGATAATAGCTTTCTTAACAAAAAGTCATTTGATTCCCGAGCCCTATGTTCTCCGCATGGAAGAAGCACTCTTAAAAGGTCGAGGGCTGGCAGATATGTTAGCTGGGATAGGTTTTTCGGATGCTATTTTAACTCAAATTAGTTTAGCAGATGGTCACGGAAACATTGAGACGACGCTTGTTAATATTCAGGGCTATCTCAACCAAATGGCTAAACTTAAACGAAAAACCATTGAAGTCGTCAGCTATCCGATTATTCTCCTGGTATTTCTTTTTGTGATGATATTAGGGTTAAGGCATTATGTTATGCCTCAATTAGAAACTCAAAATCAGCTTACTATTTTTCTGACTCATTTTCCAGCTATTTTCTTTGGTATTATCCTTTTTATAGGTGTGTTGTTAGGGGGAATTTGGCTGCATTGGCGATCGCAAAGTCGCCTCAAACTTTTTACTCACTTCAGTGCTTATCCTGTTTTAGGGAAACTCTTACAACAGTATCTGACGGCTTATTATGCTAGAGAATGGGGAACATTGATTGGACAGGGACTTGAATTACCAGTCATTCTGGATATTATGGCCATGGAGAAATCTTTATTCATGCAAGAATTGGCTGAAGATATTCGAGTTAGTTTATTGGCAGGACAAGCTTTTCATGATAAGGTAGCTACCTATCCTTTCTTTAAAAAAGAGTTAAGTTTGATGATTACTTATGGAGAGATTAAATCCAAGTTAGGAAGTGAACTAGAGATTTATGCTCAAGAGAGTTGGGCTCAGTTTTTCAGCCAACTTCATCAAGCAACTCAGTTTATTCAACCGATTATCTTTTTAGTGATTGCTTTGACGATTGTCATGATTTATGCAGCAATTTTATTACCAATTTATCAAAATATGGGAGGCGTTTTATAAAATGAAAAATCAATGGAAACCATTGCGGCAATACCAACTACAAGCTTTCACACTTCTAGAAATGTTACTGGTGATTTTAGTCATCAGTGTCTTAATGCTCTTATTTGTACCTAATTTAAGCAAACAAAAAGATAGGGTTACCGAAACAGGAAATGCTGCTGTTGTCAAATTAGTGGAGAATCAAGCAGAGTTGTACGAATTATCGCAAGGATCAAAACCAAGTTTACAACAGTTGAAAGACGATGGCAGTATTACAGATAAACAGGTAAAAGCTTACACAGACTATTACGAAAAACATACCAATGAAAAGTCCAGTCTTAAACCTTAAAGCTTTCACAATGCTTGAAAGCTTATTAACGCTATCAGTAACAAGTTTTATTGTCTTGGGGTTATCTGTGCCTGTGACAAGTAGTTATCGAAGGGTTCAGGAACAGCTTTTTTTCACTCGTTTTGAGCACTTTTATCGTCACCAACAAAAGTTGGCTATTTTGGAACATAATCAACGAGTTTTGACAATTTCTTCGAAACAAATGCTAGCGGCAGAAGAATCGTTAACAATACCTGACTCGATAAGAGTTAAGAATAGCCAGCAATTGGTTATTGATCAAATGGGAGGAAATCATTCTTTAGCAAAGATAATATTCGAGACGACTGATCAACGGGTAACTTATCAATTTTATCTAGGGAGTGGAAATTATCAAAAAACAAGTCAAAGCTTACATCGCTCTTGAGAGTGTCATGGCAACAGGCCTCCTCGTGGCTATTGTCATACTGGTTCTAACGAGTTTGAAGCAAAGTCAGACAAGGTTGACATATTATCGCAGCCAACAAGAAAAGCTCAACCTAGCTCTGATGGCAGTACAAACTGGTCAAACGTCTCTCAATATGAATGATTGTCGTCTGACGGTTTCGTGCACAGAAAAAACACTTATCGTTAGGGATCAGGAAGGAGAGGTTATTAGAATTGAAAAAAAGGACAGGTAGGGTCCAAGCATTTACTTTTTTAGAGGCTTTAATTGCCTTGCTGGTGATATCAGGTTCTCTTCTAGTGTATCAAGGATTGACCAAAACACTCCTTAGCCACAGTCGCTACCTTACCAAAAATGATCAAGACCATTGGCTTTTGTTCTCCCAGCAGTTACGAGAAGAGTTAAGTGGAGCGCGATTTCACAAAGTAGAGAACAATAAATTATATATCGAAAAAGGCAAGAAAAAACTAGTTTTAGGACAATTTAAAAGCCATGACTTTCGAAAATCGGCAGGCAATGGACAAGGTTATCAACCCATGCTGTTTGGCCTGTCTCATAGTTATATACAAGCAGAGCAGTCTCGTATTCGTATTACCCTTCACTGGAAAAGTGGACTAGAAAGGACCTTTTACTATGCGTTTCAAGACCAACCTTAAAGCAGGGATACTGTTGTATACCATGTTTATGGCTTGTGTTTTTATGTTGGTTTTGCAGGTCTATCTTTATCAAATCTCTTATTTTTATAAAGAATGCCAAGCTCAAACAGCCTATGTGAGAGCAAGGTTAATGGCAGAAATGGTTTATCAGACGCCAAATCAAGATGTTGAGCGGGTTGTCTTTGAAGGAGGAGTGGTTACATCACGTTTTAATAAGCATCAACACGTAATGACTGTCACTCTTGGTCAAAAAAAGCACTACCAATTCTACTACTCGAGAAATACTAAACAGCCATCCAAGGAGAATGCAAGTCAAGCAATCTCGTTACCAGATGGGACTCTTTCTCCATAAACTTAGGGGATTTAAGATCGGGAATCCTTTTCATTTAAGGTGTAATCTGATATGATAGGTATATGAATTTTGAAAAAATTGAAGAAGCCTATCAGTTACTTTTAGAGAATAGTCAACTGATTGAAAATGATCTAAAAACACATATTTATGATGCCATCGTTGAACAAAACTCTTTTTATTTAGGTGCTGAGGGAGCTAGTCCTCAAGTTGCCCAGAACATTAACAAACTGAAAGCCTTACACCTGACTAAAGAAGAATGGCGTAGAGCTTACCAGTTTATTTTTATTAAGGCAGCTCAGACTGAGCAGCTCCAAGCAAACCATCAGTTCACGCCAGATGCTATTGGTTTCATTCTGCTATATCTTTTGGAACAATTGAGTGACAAAGATAGCCTAGAAGTCCTTGAAATTGGCAGTGGTACGGGAAATCTAGCACAAACTCTCCTCAATAATACGAGTAAGAAACTTGATTATGTAGGGATTGAACTTGACGACCTCTTAATTGATTTATCAGCAAGTATTGCTGAAGTAATGGACTCTTCAGCTCGTTTTATTCAAGAAGATGCGGTAAGACCGCAATTGTTAAAAGAAAGCGATGTTGTTATCAGTGACTTGCCAGTGGGTTATTATCCTAATGATGACATTGCTAAGCGCTATAAGGTAGCTAGTTCTGAGGAACACACCTATGCTCATCATTTGCTCATGGAACAATCTTTAAAGTATTTGAAAAAAGATGGTTTTGCCATTTTCTTGGCACCTGTCAATTTGTTGACAAGCTCTCAGAGCCAATTGTTGAAAAATTGGTTAACTGGCTATGCCCAGGTAGTGGCCTTGATTACTCTACCAGATTCTATATT
Organism: Streptococcus sp. F2; assembly: GCF_056500955.1. Taxonomy (NCBI): domain Bacteria; kingdom Bacillati; phylum Bacillota; class Bacilli; order Lactobacillales; family Streptococcaceae; genus Streptococcus; species Streptococcus sp. F2. The sequence continues at coordinate 72,116 of NZ_JBWKAI010000003.1, read as the reverse complement.
TGGTCATCCTTCTAATGCTAAGTCCATTATTGTCTTGCAAAAGCAGACAGACCATCCGACAGAAACCTTTGTTTATCCTATTCGAGACTTGAAACTTGCAGAGAATATTCATGACTTTATGCAAAATTTCAAAAAATGGAAACAGGATAATGTCAATTAACTGATTTTTTGTTATAATAAAATAGCATCACAGAAAACGATTTCAAGAGAGGTTAAAAATGTCAAAGACAATTGCAATTAATGCAGGTAGTTCTAGTTTAAAATGGCAACTTTATCAGATGCCAGAAGAAGAAGTGTTAGCACAAGGAATCATTGAGCGTATTGGTCTCAAAGACTCTATCTCAACTGTTAAGTACAATGGTAAAAAAGAAGAGCAAATTCTTGATATTCACGATCATACCGAAGCCGTTAAAATCTTGTTGAACGATTTGATTCATTTTGGTATTATCGCTGCTTATGATGAAATTACAGGTGTTGGTCACCGCATCGTCGCAGGTGGTGAATACTTTAAAGAATCAGTTGTTGTCGACGATACTGTTGTCGAACAAGTTGAAGAATTATCAGCCTTAGCTCCACTTCACAATCCTGGAGCGGCGGCAGGGATTCGTGCCTTCCGTGATATTTTGCCAGATATTACCAGTGTTTGTGTGTTTGACACATCATTCCACACCAGCATGGCAAAACATACTTACCTTTACCCAATTCCTCAAAAATATTATACGGATTATAAAGTTCGTAAATATGGAGCTCATGGGACAAGTCATAAATATGTGGCAGAAGAGGCTGCAAAAATGCTTGGTCGTCCATTAGAAGAATTAAAATTAATTACTGCTCATATTGGAAATGGTGTCTCAATTACAGCTAATTACCACGGTAAATCAGTTGATACCTCAATGGGATTCACTCCGTTAGCTGGTCCTATGATGGGAACACGTTCTGGTGACATTGACCCAGCTATCATTCCTTATTTAATTGAGCAAGACCCAGAGTTAAAAGACGCTGCTGACGTTGTTAATATGTTAAACAAAAAATCAGGTCTTGGAGGAGTATCAGGTATTTCTAGCGATATGCGTGATATCGAGGCTGGCCTACAAGAAAACAATCCAGATGCTGTTTTAGCTTACAATATTTTCATTGATCGCATTAAAAAATTCATCGGTCAATACTTTGCTGTTTTGAATGGGGCAGATGCTTTAGTCTTTACAGCTGGTATGGGTGAGAATGCACCATTGATGCGTCAAGACGTTATTGGTGGCTTAACATGGTTCGGAATGGACATTGATCCTGAGAAAAATGTTTTTGGATACCGTGGTGACATTTCAACTCCAGAGTCAAAAGTGAAGGTGCTTGTTATCTCCACAGACGAAGAATTGTGTATTGCGCGTGACGTTGAACGTTTAAAAAATACAAAATAAAAGAGACTAAGTCTCAATAGATTAACCAAGTAAGGTAAAGTCATTGCTTTCCCTACTTGGTTTTTTTGATAGTCTTCAAACGATTTCCACCACTATTATCATCCTGTAAGCAGTGAATCAATGTATCTAAAAGGGACATTGAGAAGGCAATCTGATAAAAAGAACGACGGTTCCAGACAATTAGAAGTTGATTTCAGTAACACTATTTTAAAATGACAAATAAGTGAGAAAAGTATTGACAAAAAATGTAAAGGAAACTATACTATAAATGTAAAGTTAACTTGACATAATTTTTGGAGGATGAGATGGATAATCGTATTCAGGAACTCCGTAAAGCTAGACATATTAGCCAGGCAGAACTAGCGGATGCTATGAATGTGACAAGGCAGACGATTATTTCCTTGGAAAAAGGAAGATATAATGCCTCTCTTGAGTTGGCTTATAAACTTGCTATTTTTTTTCAATTAAGCATTGAAGAAATTTTCTTGTTTAATCAAGAAGAGAGTGATTAGTGGTGGAACGAAACAACAAGAAGAGTTTGATTAGTTACTATTTTGGGGAGTATTCTCCAGTAGTCTAGCCATTTATTTTAGAAAATGCATAAGGAAATTAGGATGACAACGGGATATATTACTAAGTTAAAGGCAATATTTGCTAGGCTGAGATGGTTTTTGCTAGCTCTGATAGTGATAGTGTTGGAACAGCTGCCAACTTTATGGATTAGGAAAGGACAGCCTTTTGGGCAGGTTCTCATCATCACAGGTATTTTGTTACTAATCGCAACAGTTGTTTTTTATTTTGGGAAAAGACTTGGTTTGTTAGGCAATAAAAGGGTTCCTGAGGATGAGTATCGTTGGCTATGGATTGGGTTAGGACTTGTTTCCTTATTTGCTGTTCAGATTATCGGTAAAATGATTTTAGTTATTGAGAAAGGCCAACAGGCTGATACAGTGAATCAATCGGCGATTCTTGGGGTGGGAATGCATCCGATTCTTCTGGTAACTTTGGTAGGACTTGTGGCTCCTATTGCTGAGGAAATCGTTTTTCGTGGTCTACTATATGATAAATTATTTGGACCTAAGTACTATATAAGACTGATGTTTAGCAGTTTCATGTTTGGTCTTATTCATGAGCCCACTGATTTTGGAAGCTGGGTTATTTACGGCGGTATGGGGCTTATTTTGGGGCTTGTGTGTCGAAAAATACAAAAATTAGAACACGTCATGCTGGTTCACTTTTTGAATAACGGCATAGCCCTGATATTGATTGCTTTTGCGACAAAGATGATTTCTTAAAATAAGGAGATTGAGGTATGAAAAAGGAACCTTCACTTAAACAAAAATGCCAGTACTGGGAAAAGGTCTATACTCGAATTGGACATGTATTGGTTGCTTTAGGCTTTTTATCCGCGACTTGGGGTATTTGGTTAATGACACGTGGAAATATGAGACAGGGAACTCTGTTATTTTTCCTTGCCCCCTTGTTTTTGATTGCTTCAACTTTTTTCTTTTATGTGTTTACAGAACCTACTGATTTAAAAAACTATTTGGTGGCTCTACATGATGAGCGTAACCGTGCCATTCGAAAACAGACACAGGTTTACTGCTTTTACGTGATCATTAATCTTTTTATTGTTTTATACTTTTTCTTCCCCCAATTAACTATTCGAGACCTTGTGTCGTATAAATTTCCTTTGATCTTGGCTTATCTTTATTTCTTCCTTAGACATTGGGTTTCTAAAAAAATGTAACCCCATCCTGAACATTTTAAAGACGTGAAAACACCCCTGTTTGAGACTGTTTCAACTTCCTTGTTAGCTGTATTGTCTAACAAGGAGATGAGTTGTCCTTGAACGGGGTGTTTTGCTAAGTAGGGTGCTTGGTAGCACCTATTTTTGTAAATGTTTAGCCTTATCAATGGTTTTGTCAATGGCAGAGCTGACAGTGGCTGTGAGGCCGAGGCGTTCTAATTCCATCAGCCCAGCAATAGTCGTTCCTCCAGGACTGCAGATGGCGTCAATAAACTCATTAGGACTTTGTTGACTGGCCAAAAGGTTATTGGCGCTCGCCAAAACAGTCTGCGTAATAATGTCAAGAGCTTTTGGTTTAGGAAGACCATTGTTAACCCCGGATTTGGCCAAGGCCTCAATAAAGAGGTAAATGTAAGCAGGGCTTGATCCTGCTAGAGCAGTAAAGGTATCAAAATCTTTTTCGTCAATGATAAAAGTGCTGCCAAAACTATCGGTTAGCTCTTGTACGCTTGCTTGTAATTCCTTGGAGACCAGAGCATTTCCAGTAAGGGCAGTGCTGCTTTGGAGAATTTGAGCATTCATGTTTGGCATAATACGTAGTAAAGGGAGGTCTTCCCCTACTAAGGTTGCTAGGTCTTGGAGCGAAATGCCAGCCGCCATAGAGATAATGGGTTGTCTAAAATGGAGTGGGTGGAGAACAGCCTTAAACAGCTGAGGTTTAATGCCTAAAATAACGAGGTCTACTTGATCAATAAGCTCTTGATGAGATGAAGCGTAACTAAGTGATAACTGCTCTGCAATCTCTCTAGACCGTTCCAAGGAAGATCCAGAGATAATCAGTTCATGTGGTGTTTTTTTTAAGCCTGTAATCATAGCGCTAGCCATTTTGCCAACACCAATAATACCAATTTTCATGTTGCAACTCCTTGTGAATAGTTGTGATAAATCTGGTCTTCGACTGTTAATAACGTTTGATTAAGTCAACAGTTGAGCGATCAAGTTTTTTGACAATGGCTTGTAAGAAGGTTTGTGCTTCTACGAAATCATCCATAGCGTAGAGGGTTTGGTGAGAGTGAATGTAACGTGCACAGACCCCGATGGTAGTAGATGGAACGCCACTATTTTGAAGATGTGCAGCTCCTGCGTCGGTACCACCTTTACCACAATAGTATTGGAAACTTACACCGGCTTCCTCAGCCGTTGTGAGTAAGAAGTCACGCATATCCTTGAGCATGACATGGCCTGGGTCGTAAAAGCGCAATAAGGTACCATCTCCGATTGTTCCAGGATTGCCATAAATATCGCCAGCAGGGGAGCAATCCACCGCAAAGAATAATTCAGGGTCGAACTTGGTGGTTGAGACATGGGCTCCGCGAAGGCCAACTTCTTCCTGAACATTTGCTCCTGCAATGAGGGTATTGTTAAGGTCTTGTCCTTTTAGAGCTTCAAGCATTTCCGTTACCATGAGGACGCCATAGCGATTATCCCAAGCTTTTGAAATGATATTTTTTTGATTAGCTGTTAGGATAGTTTCAGATTGAGGGACGATGATATCTCCTGGTGTAATGCCAAAGCTTTCAGCTTCTGCCTTATCCGTAAAACCACCATCAAACACAATATCTTCGATGTTAGGGAGGCTAGCAGAGCCATTTGCCCCACGTAAAAAATGAGGAGGTACTGATCCTGAGATTAGTGGGATAGCCTGTCCAGTACGGGTGTAGAGAGTAAACCGTTGTGAACTGACAACAAGTGGGTTCCAGCCACCGATACCAACCACGCGCAGTGTGCCGTCTGCTTTGATGTCACTCACCATAAACCCGACTTCATCCATATGAGCAGCCACTAAAATACGGGGTGCTTGGTCAGCTTTACTATCTCTAATACCAAAAATGCCCCCAAGTCCATCTGTTTCAACACGATCAACAAGCGGCGTTATTTTTGTACGGAGATAATCGCGGACACTGTGCTCATAGCCGGCAATGCCATCTAATTCTGTCACTTCTTTGATTTTTGAAAATAAGTCTGTCATCTTTTACTCCATTAATAAGGGTTTAGACAAGTTTATGCTTGTCGTCTATCTTATATTCTACCACTTTTTAGGTAAGAATGGATGATCATTTCAAGGATGAACACTGGAGAAAAAATACTCAGAAAGCTCACAGTAAGGTGAAATGATGTTAACGCTAAACAAAAATCCTAGAGATTAAAACTCTCTAGGATTTCTATGAAGGGGAGATGCCTTTTTGCCATAAGCTGTTTTTTTAGGAAGCAAGGTGATTATCAAAATGATAAAGCAAAGGCTGGTCAGTAAGAATAGTAGGGCGCTTATGATGCGAAAAGACTCTCCACTGGCGAAAAGTAAGGATAATGGGGTCATAAAGGAACCTTCCATCTTCTATCAATTAAATTTTTGGTATAGTTAATAAATAAATAAACTATACCTAATCATTATAAATTAAGTTTAATTGCTTTTGTATTCTTTGTCAAGTCTTAAAGAGATAAAAACATTATTTTTCCTTGTAGCTTAGCCTCTCTTTTTGAATTTGGGCTAGCCCATTTAAACTATTTTGTGATAAAATGAAAAGTATGAACAAAAAGCAAACAGGTATCCTTTCAGGCCTCTTGGGGGCAGGGCTTGTCCTAGGTCTTGGATTAATGATAAATGACTATTATCAAGAAAAAGAACGTCAGCACATCACAAGGGACTTACGTGCCTTTTTTTCAGACTTGGGACACATTGACGTTTTATATGTAACTCCTAAATTGCCTAGAGTAGCTCAGGTTTCTGGTGGCGTGGTCATGGCAGATGGTAGACACTACACGTACACTTATGATAGAGGCCAGTTTAGCATTGAGGAGGAGCGAATATGATTGTGCCAAGTACTTATGAGGAACTAGCAGGATTGATTGAAAATGAAGATAAACTGGTTTTGTTTTTCACAGCTGACTGGTGCCCAGATTGCCAATTTATCTATCCTGTGATGCCAGATATTGAGGCAGAACATACCAATATGACCTTTGTGCGCGTTAACCGAGATCAGTTTATGGAAGTGGCACAAAAGTGGGATATTTTTGGTATTCCTAGTTTTGTCGTGATTGAAAAAGGTCAGGAAGTAGGGCGTCTGGTTAACAAAATGAGAAAAACTAAGGCTGAGATTACTGATTTTTTAGCGGCTTACGATTAATAGAAAAGGAAGAATGACATGATTTTTGCATACAATAAAGAGCAAGTTGGCGACGTGTTGATGGTAATCTTACAAGAGACAACACCTATGAAACGTCAAGTGGAACGTAGAGGAAAAGTCGCTCGTGTTTTTGCAGAAGAAAGCGGCAAAACCCTTGCTTGGAATATCTTTGAAGCATCAAGCCTTATTGCTATTGAGGGCAATGGACAAGTCTTTTTGACTGATGAAGATGTGGCTACTTTAAATGATGAATTGGCTAAAGAAGGATTTTCAGAAAGGCTTGAACCGACTGCGGGACCTGTTTTTGTCGTTGGTCAAATCGTGGAGATGGTGGCTCATCCAGATAGCGACCATTTGAATATTTGCCAAGTGGCTATTGGTGAGAATCAAACAGTTCAAATCGTAGCGGGCGCACCAAATGCTGCGCTTGGTTTAAAAACGATTGTTGCCTTACCAGGTGCTATGATGCCAAGTGGGAGTTTGATTTTCCCAGGGAAACTGCGCGGCGAAGAAAGTTATGGCATGATGTGCTCTCCTCGTGAGTTGGCCTTGCCAAATGCACCACAAAAACGTGGTATTATTGAACTTGATGAGTCAGCTGTAGTAGGGGAAGCTTTTGCCCCAGCTAAACATTGGAAAGGTTAAATGAATCAGTTGAGCGATAATGACAGAAAGTCGTTGTCATCAATGATTAGTTTTAGAAACACAAAAATAAGTCTAGGAAAACCAGTCTTAACATTAGTCTTTAATGATTAATGAGTAAGATTGGATTTTCTTAGACTTTTTTAGTTAAAGCTAGTTTTGCTCTTTTTTAGGATTAAGTGTTGTAAAAAAGCAATGTCTTTATAGGGTCTTAGGTCACAAATAGCCAATTCCATATCAAGCAAGTTTTCTCGCCATTCTTCAGTCGTTTTAAAAGCATTTGGTTGCAACCCGTAGACGGTTCTGATGCCGTAGTAATGCTGCAAGGCTAATTGTGTTTTTGACAAGAGGTCCTCAATGCTAAAAGTTTGTCCAGCAGAAAAAGATAGGCTTTCAAAAGCATCTCCCTTTAGCAACTGCAAGGCTTTTTGACAGTCATTTTCAAAGATAACAGAATGAAGAACCTTTCCAACGTGATTGTGCTTAACCAGGGACAATGTTCCACCTTGTTTTAAGATGCGTTCAAATTCCTTTAGGTAAACAGGATGGTCTTGTGGGCTAATATATTCTAAGACATTATGGCAAATAATCAGATCGAAGGTGTTATCAGCATAGTGGTGAAGACTTTCAAGAGAACCGTTTATTTTAGTAATAGTGTCTTGGGTATGGGCAAAAAGTAAATCAGGATTTGGTTCAATAGCGATGACCTGATTGTTGGCAGCTAGATGTTCGGCAATCAGGCAAAAACCTGCTCCAAAGTCCAATACGTGCTGATTCTGATGATGGCCTAGTTGAGCAAAAATAACATCGTACATTAACCGACCCCACGGTTGTTGTAACATGTCTTTATAAGTTTCGAGATTAGCGGTCATTAGCAGTTCTTTTCCTTTAGTTTAAGATGCCATTTATTTTACCATAGTTTTTACGAATAATAAGGTAAGGAGGTTGATATGTATAATAAAGTGATAGCAATAGGTCGTTTGGTGGCCAAACCAGAATTGGTAAAAACCGCTACGGATAAACATGTAGCACGTCTCTCTTTAGCTGTTAATCGAAGATTTAAAAATGCTTCAGGAGAGCGAGAAACAGATTTTATCTCTGTTGTTGTTTGGGGAAAGTTAGCAGAAACCTTGGTTTCTTATGCTAGCAAAGGTAGTTTGATGTCTATTGACGGTGAACTTAGAACCCGTAAATATGATAAAGATGGGCAAGTGCATTATGTGACAGAAGTGCTATGCCAGTCTTTTCAGTTATTAGAAAGTCGTGCTCAGCGTGCGATGCGAGAAAATAATGTCGCCAATGACTTGGTAGATTTGGTTCTAGAAGAGGAGGAGTTGCCTTTTTAAGCAGGTGTAGCTAATCCTTTAGAGGTGTAATATTATTTGAAAAAGTCTCTTTTTTACGAGTTGAATGCTCTAAAAATCTTTATGAGTGGGCTCTTTTTATCAATTGTTAGAATATTACCAAGAAACCGAAAATTCCATAAATAACAAAAAATCAGTTAAAAAGTCTTGACAGTGTTTAAAAAAAGGGTTAGAATGTTAAACAATTAAGACGAAAGAAAACAGGAGGTGCTGGTATGGTATCAAATAGCACAACTCACACGATGACTAAGCGTTATTACTATAGCTTCTTTAGATAGTGTTTGTAGACATGGGAAACATGGATACAAACACGGTAAACGTTACGTTTGTATCTATGAGGCTATGGCTATTTGAGTTGTTTGTCCGCATAGATGATATATCTAAGTGGACACCATACAGCGCGTATTTTGTTATACCATTGCACGTGTATAAGACCATTTAGGTAATTCTAAATGGTCTTATTTTTATGCAATAAAGAAAGAGGAAATAACATGGGATTTAAAAAAGCATCACTCATTGCCTTTATAGGCTTAGCAACTTTATCACTGGCTGCTTGTCGCAAGGAAGCAGGGCAGGCACATCAATCAGCTAAGGTGGGCATTATTCAATATGCAGAACACTCTGCTTTAGATGCTGCGCGTGAAGGATTTATTGAAGCCTTGGCAGAAGGAGGTTTCAAGGAAGGCAAAACGCTGACAGTGACAACTCGAAATGCTCAAGGGGATCAAGCAAACCTCCAAACCATGGTAGAACAGTTAGCTGGTAAAAATGACATGAATTTTGCTATTGCGACACCAGCTGCTCAGGCTTTGTTAAATGGCGATCAAGAGACGCCAGCTGTTTTCACGGCAGTAACGGATCCTGTTTCAGCAGGCTTAGTGGATTCTTTGGCTAAACCAGGTGGGAATATGACAGGATCAATTGATGCCACAGATGTAGCTGGGCAGATTGATTTATTGACAAAGGCTTTGCCACAAGCTAAAACCGTTGGTATTTTTTACAATTCAAGCGAGGTGAATTCTGAAGTACAGGCTAAAGCAGCTAAGAAAGCTCTGGAGAAAAAGGGCCTCAAGGTTCTTGTTAAGACTGTTACCACAACCAATGATGTGCAACAAGTCATGACGAGCTTAGCTAATCAAGTAGATGCCGTTTACCTACCGACAGACAATACTGTAGCTTCTACAGCCAGCACTATCGGTAATATTCTGAAAGAAGCCAAGGTGCCTTCTATGGGAAGCGACGATGCTTACTTGTCAGCTGTTCTGTTTACATCAGGAGTAGACTACAAAGCTATTGGGAAGCAAGCCGGCAAAGAAGCGGTAGCTATTCTAAAAGGGAAAAGTCCAGCAACTATTAAGGTAGCGAAACCTGAAAAGGCTAAAATTGCCGTTAATGACGACATGGCAAAAGCATTGGGGATGGATTCCCAAGCCATCAAAGCACTTGGGAAATAGAATCAGTTTTAAACAGATAGGAGAAGAGGATGAAAAAAGTTTATTATCTCGTAATGGTGGCACTTGCAACGTTAACGTTAGCTGCTTGTCGGTCTACTAAAGACCCAGTGACTAACCAGAAGGATGTTCACGTTGGTATTTTGCAGTATATGGAGCATGATTCCTTGTCTGCAGCCCGTAAGGGATTTGAGGCGGAGCTAGAGGCTGAGGGCTATAAAAAAGGTAAAAACCTGACGTTAGATTACCAAAATGCTCAAGGTGACCAGTCCAACCTACAGACCATTTCAGAACAATTGATTTCTAAAAATGATTTGATTTTGGCTATCGCAACCCCAGCCGCCCAGTCTTTGGCAACTGTATCAACAGAAACACCAGTTGTTTTTACGGCAGTAACAGATCCTCTATCAGCTGATTTAGTGGACAGTATTAAAAAACCTGGAAGCTTGATAACAGGAACAAGCGACCAGGCACCAATAGACAAGCAAATTAACTTGCTTGGTCAGGCCCTTCCCAAGGCTAAAAGAATTGGAATACTATACACCACTAGCGAACGCAATTCAGAAGTTCAGGTGAATGAAGCTGAAAAACTCATGACAAAGGCGGGATATCAGGTTGTCAAAAAAGGCATTTCTAGTTCCAATGATGTGCAAGATGCGGCTAACAGCTTGATGAAAGATGTAGATGCTATTTTTGTTCCAACAGATAATACGGTTGCCTCAACCATGACCATGTTGGGAGAACTGTCTATTGCCAATCAAGTTCCCATTGTCGGTGGGTCAACAGATATGGTAGATGCTGGAGGCTTGCTAACCTACGGTACTAACTACGAGAGCCTTGGAAAACAAGTTGGGAAAATGGCAGTCAAAATTTTAAAAGGGCAAAAGCCAGCTAATCTCGCCGTTGAATACCCTAAAACAGTTGAATTGCACATTAATCAAGAGATGGCTAAAGCCCTCAAGATTGATGTGTCACAATTAACAGCCGACTAAGAAGGCTATTACTATTAGATAAATTCATAAAGGAGACATTCTATATAAAAAGTCAAGAGAAAATTTTACAAAATAAAAAACACCCCCACTGAGATAAACTTGAATGCAAGTTACTCAATCGTCTGGAGGATGCACTTGAACAGGTTACACTAAACTAGACATAGTTTTTCTCCTATTTTCTTTAGTGTAGAACACTTTATAAATTCTGTCTAGTTTAGTGTAACCTGTTCAAAGCGTTATCATTCTCATTACCAATAAAACAAAGAGCTGTGGTTAGAGTCTCCTTTAAATCGTCAAAGCGATTAAAACATGGTACTAATCCACAGCGCTGAATTAAGTATAAAACAAATCTAAAAAATAATTAAAGAAAGGGTTTATACTAGCGGGAGCTACCCACTAATATAAATATAAGAAAACATGTCACTCGTTTTGTCAAGCTTGTCTCAAGGCTTACTCTGGTCTATCATGGCCATTGGTGTTTACCTCACTTTCCGTATTTTGGATATTGCGGATTTGACGGCTGAGGGTTCTTATCCTCTGGGCGCAGCTATTTGTGCGACAGGTATCGTCTCAGGTTTAAACCCTCTGTTAGCAACCATGCTCGCTTTTGGAGGTGGCCTATTAGCAGGATTGGTGTCAGGACTTATCCATACCAAATTAAAAATCCCAGCTCTATTAACAGGGATTGTCACTTTGACAGGACTTTATTCCATAAATCTCAAGGTTTTAGGCAAGGCCAATGTGGCCCTTCTTCGACAAAAAACCCTGGTAACGCAACTCTACGATATGGGATTTACTAAGATTGCGGCGGTGATGATTATTGGTGCTCTCTTTGCAGTAGTGGTGATTGTTCTCTTAACCCTTTTGATGAAAACCCAAATTGGTTTGGCGCTGCGCTCCACAGGGGATAATATTCCTATGAGTGAATCAAATGGCATTAAAACAGATCATATGAAAATGCTTGGCTATATGGTGTCTAATGGTTTAATTGCTTTGTGTGGTGCTCTTCTTTGTCAAAATAATGGCTACGCCGACTTGAATGCAGGGGTAGGAACCATTGTTATCGGCCTTGCGTCTATTATCATTGCCGAAGTCATGATTCGCAATTTGAGCATTGGTTGGCGCTTAGCTTCCATTGTTTTAGGATCAATCGTTTACCGTTTGATTATCTTGGCTATTCTAGCTATTCCAGGCATGGATGCTGATCTGGTAAAACTCTTCTCAGCTATTTTGCTAGCAACCGTGCTATTTGTCCCAGAATTGCAAAAGAAATTGAACATTCGTAAACCCAAATTAGGATAGGAGAAGTTATGTCAACGAGATTATCCATTCAAGCTATTCACAAAACCTTTGAAGCAGGAACCATTAATGAAAATCATGTTTTAAGAGGGCTATCTCTAGATGTAGCAGAAGGGGATTTTATTTCCATCATTGGAGGCAATGGGGCTGGTAAATCTACTCTCATGAATACTCTAGCAGGAACGCTCCCTATTGACCAAGGCGATATTTTACTAGATGGTCAATCCATCAAGAAATTATCAGCTTCAAAACGTGCTAATGATATTAGTCGAGTCTTTCAGGATCCTAAAATGGGAACAGCTTCACGTCTCACGATTGAAGAAAACATGGCTATTGCTCATCGTCGAGGCAAATCACGAGGGTTAAGTTGGGGAGTGAAAGACAAGGACCGTCAGTTGTTTAAGGAAGCCTTGAAAGAATTAGGCTTACATTTAGAGAACCGTCTGAAAGTAGATACCCAATTCTTGTCAGGTGGTCAACGCCAAGCCTTGACTCTCTTGATGGCCTCATTGGAAAAGCCAAAAGTCTTACTCTTAGACGAACATACAGCTGCCCTTGACCCTAAAACTAGTGCGATGGTCATGGAATTGACTCAAAAAATCGTCGAGAACCATGGCCTAACGACCCTTATGATTACTCACAATATGGAAAATGCTATTGATTATGGCAATCGGCTGGTCATGCTCCATCAGGGGAAAATTGTAGTCGATGTGAGAGGAGACGAAAAGAAAAACCTAACAGTTGCCCAGTTGATGGAACTCTTCCATCAAAATAGTGGCCAAGTATTGACAGATGATGCCCTTGTTCTAGGTTAATCTGCTCTAGAAAAAGTTGGGAGTCTTGTCTAATAGTTAAAAACCCTCTGCTAACCTTAGAATTAGCAGAGGGTTTTAGTTATGTTTTGATAGGATGGATGATTGTCTCTGGCCTCCACCCCTAGCAGAGGGCTATTATAAGAGATCCAACTCTTTGAGTTTGTCATCAACCATTTGTAACACAGTTGCTAAGTCGTCTGGGTTCTGAACAAAATCAAGAGAGTTGCCATCAATTTTCATCTTTGGAGACACCTTGTAGTCCTCATACCAACCTGGATATTCTCCATGAACTTGGTGATAATATTGTTCAAGTCCAGGATTGTCACCGACCTGTTCAAAACTCCGACCACGTTTTTCAATGCGCTCAAGCATTTTGTCAAAAGACACATCGATATAAATCAGAAGGTCAGGACGTTTCTTGGGCATGCCTTCTAGTTCCTCAAGCATGTTGGCGAGTAATTCTTGGTAGATTTCGAGTTCTGTCTTAGTGACATTGCCATTTTTGTAGTTGAGTTTTAAGAAAAGCTCGTCCTCAAAAATAGAGCGATCAAGGATATTATTATCAGCCTGATAAGCTTCTTTGATGGATTTGAACCGTTTATTTAAAAAGAAAATTTGAAGCAAAAAGGCGTATTTTTTAGGGTCTTGATAATAAAGGTCAAGTACAGGGTTGTTGTCAACGGCCTCGTAAAAGACTTCAGTTCCTAAATGATTTCCAAGTGCAGCAGCAAGCGAGCTCTTGCCGGCACCAATTGTTCCTGCTAGTACAATCAACATGTGTCTCCTTCTAATGTTCTTAGCGTACTGTTTCGAAGATGGCTTCAACCTCAGCTAGAGTCTCAGCGCGTGAAACAGCACCACGAACCTTTGCAGCACCAGCTGTTCCGCGAAGATAGTGTGGTGCTAAGCCACGAAATTCTCGAACAGCAATGGTTTCACCTTTGAGGTTAATCAAGCGTTTAAGGTGGTCTTCGGCGATGTCGAGTTTCTTGGCAAAAGGAAGATCTGGCAATTCTTGTCCAGTCTCAAAGAAATGATTGATTTGAGTGAAAAGGTAAGGATTGTTCATGGCTGCGCGGCCAATCATCACGGCATCCACACCGATTTCTTCGATCATAAATTTGGCGTCTTGGACGGAACGGACATCCCCATTTCCAATAAATGGAATCTTAGTGATAGCCTTAGAAACTCGGGCCAATGTTTCATGGTCACAGGTTCCTGTATACATTTGTTCACGGGTACGACCGTGCATGGCAAGAGCAGACACACCTGCCGACTCAGCGGCAAGGGCATTCTCAACGGCAAGCGAACTATCAGCCCAACCTGTACGCATTTTGACAGTCAGTGGAATATCTAAAACAGACGTGACTTCCTTGACAATGTGGTAAATCTTATCAGGGTCACGGAGCCACTTGGCACCAGCCTCGTTTTTGACAACTTTATTAACAGGGCAGCCCATATTAATATCAACAATATCGGCCTTGGTATTGGTTTGAATGAAATCAGCTGCACGCTTTAGCCCTTCTGCGTCACCACCAAATAATTGAATGGACATAGGGTGCTCGTTCTCATCAATATGGAGCATGTGGAGGGTCTTCTCATTGTTGTAAAGAAGCCCTTTTTCGGAAATCATTTCCATAACCACTAAACCAGCACCAAATTCTTTAGCGATGGTACGAAAGGCAGAATTGGTCACGCCAGCCATAGGGGCAAGTACAGTGCGGTGGGGGATTTTCACATCACCGATCATAAAGGAAGAATTAAGCTTTGTCATTGATGAGGGCCTCCAAATCATTTTCATTAAATTGGTACTTGGTGCCGCAGAATTGGCAGACAATTTCAGCACCCTTATCTTCGTCAATCATGGCCTGTAAATCTGCTTTGGGCAAGGTCATTAGGGCTGCTTCAAAACGTTCTCTAGAACAGTCACATTGGAAGCTTAGCGGTTCTTCAGAAAGACGCTTGTATGGCTCATCTCCATAGATGGCATCCAGCAGAGCATCCACATGATTTTCAGAAGCTAGTAGTTGAGAAATGGCCAGCATTTCTTGCAGGCGTTTTTCATAGCGAGCAATCTCTTCTTCAGAAGCTCCAGGTAGAACCTGCAACATAAAACCACCAGCAACTTTGACCTTATCATTTTCATCGAGAAGCACGTTAAGCCCAACAGCAGAAGGTGTTTGCTCTGATTCGGTTAAGTAATAAGCAAAATCCTCACCAATTTCCCCAGTAATAAGAGGCGTTGTTGAGGTATAGGGATTACCTGTGCCATAGTCGATGATGGTTACAAAATGACCATTTCCCATAAAAGGTCCAACAAGGACTTCACCTGTGGCCGTTTTCTTGATGTCAACACCTGTATTTTGAATGTAACCTTTCACATGCCCTTTGGTATCTGCCACAGAGATAATGTGTCCAAAAGAAGAATCACCAATCACTTTGACGGTAATCTTGCTATCGCCTTTTTGGTTGGCCGCTAATATTTGATTGGCAATCAAGGTACGGCCAAGAGCCACTGTTGACGATGACAGGGTATTGTGTTTTTCCTGAGCCAATTTAACTGTTTCAGTACTATCAAGGACATAGGCCCTAAAAGCACCTGATTGAGAAATTGATTTAATAATTTTATCCATAACTTATATTATATCACAAAGCGTAAAGCTTGTATTGACAGGATTACTTGAAAATCAATGCAGGCAACTAATAAAAAATCTCAGGGGACCCCTGAGATTAATGCGAAATAGTGTCAGTCTGGTCATAGTGTTGAGCAAGAAACTCTTTAGAAGACATGCCTGTATATTTTTTAAAGGTCTTCAGAAAATGGGTGGTGTCGTAGAAATGCAATAATTTGGCAACTTCGCCGACAGGGACCCCTCTAGAAAGAAGGGTTTTTGATTCGTCTATTTTTGCTTTAAGAATGTGACTTTGCAAAGAAATAGTCGAATATTTTTTGAAAACAGAGCGTAAATGAGATTCTGACACGTACAAATGATTGGCGATGTCAGACACCTTTAATTTCGAATAAAGGTGATTATTCACATAATGGAGAATACTACTATACATTTGACGCTTATCAGAAATGCTTTTATTGCTTAAAGATTCAGAAAAACTAATAATAGCTGCACAACGAATCCTCAAGACTTCAATTAAATCACGGGCTTCTTCATTCAAGGCCATGTAATGCTTTACAAGAGTATAATTCTTGGCGACGTCAGTGTTTTCCTCAAAACTCAATTCTAGTAACTTAGTGAAATAAATAACCGATAGATTTTTTTCAGCCCTAAGAGCTGGAACCGAAGACGATGTGACACTAGATAGAGGTATGCGATTGACTTCTTGTTTGAGCAATTGTGGATTGCCTAACCTAACGAGTTTCATAACATGATTCAAATGATTTAAAACAGGAGGAGGTGTACAGGATGCTTTACGGCCATGTTTCAGACAATGAATAATATCAGGGTCAGCACTAATCTGTTTTGAATGGTGTATCAATTGGTTAATAATTTGCTGGCAGCGAGCTTCAAATTGTGTATCAAAAAAGGCGTCAATAGCCACAAAAAGATTGCGTATATTAGCAATTGGGAAATCTGGGACAAGTGCCATGTAGGTTAACAGTTCTTCTTTGGTATGATGTGAAAAGTGTTCTAAAAAGTGATCTGCTAACTGTTCGTGATACTCTTTGTTCAGAGAATAAGGATAGAAAGGCCCAATAGCAATAATGTATTGGCAGACAGGAAAAATAAAAAAGGACTCTTCAAGAAGACCATCATAAAAAGTAACATCATCTGCGTCTTGAGGGATAGTTAAATGTTTTAAAAAGTGATAGTAAGGAACCAAGTAATCTTCATTTGCATATACCTGAACGAGTGCTTTATCGTGAGATATCACTAAAATCGGCAATTGAGATAAACTATGCAATGTTTGAACATATTTTAAATTGAATGTAACCACTTTGATAGACTCACTTTCATCATTAATTGTACAGTTCCGTTAGCCTTATAAAGGTTTCAAGTAATATCAATGATGAAAACGACTGATTTTTGGGCACACTAAAGAAATATAGCAATAGCGCAATCTCTCTCCATCATTTCACTCTCTCACCGATTATACCATTAGTTATTTAGTAAATAAAGTTAAGTGGTTTTTTTAGAAAATTTAATGTTGGATGAGGGATTATTTTCAATAATAAAGTTATTATCTGAAAAAAGTTCTAAAAATAGTAAAATTCAGCATGATTTTAAAATCAACAAATTCTTAATGAAAATTATGTTATAGTCTATTAGTTCTGTACTTAATAATAGTTAGTGCTTACAGAATCATGATGTAAAAAGTAGGGAGAGAATTTAATCAAATGAAATTGTCTAGGAAAACATTATACTCAGCAATGGCTTTTACCATGCTGACAAGTGCCACTGTTGCACCAGTTGCTCAGATTATACCAAGTAGTACGGTAAGGGCGGAGACAGTAGCGACTATACCTGAAAAAACTACCGTTAAAATCTATAAGTTACAGGCTGATAATTATACAGACGAAGTCCTTAAAGATAATGGTTTAAGGAATGAAAATGGAGATGTAGTAGATTTTAAAAATTTAGGAAGAAATGCAAGAGGTCTTTCTGGAGTTACATTCACAGCATTTAAAATAACAGACAATGCAACAAAAGATGACTTAAAAAAATTATCCTTGGAAGAACTAAAGCAAAAGTATAACGAAACAAAGGTGCTAACTCCAACTGCAGATAATGGTCTGACAACCTGGGAGTTAGCAAAAGCAGATAATGGTCGTTATTGGGTTGTAGAATCGACTAAACCTGAGACAGTCTCTAATTCAGTTGCAGTACCATTTGAAATTAGTTTTCCGATGTCAAAATCAGATGGGACGGGATACTTGACAGAAGTTAATATTTACCCAAAGAATGTTACGGGTGAAAAGCCAAAAGTTGATAAGGATGTTACAAAACTAGGAAATGATGATGATTCGTATGCTGTTGGCGAAGAAATTAAGTGGTTTTTAAAAGCAATGGTTCCCTCTAACTTTAAAGATTACAATGTTTTCAAGTTAACGGATACTTTAGAGACATCATTAAGTTTTTTAATTCCTAACGAAAACAGTATTGGTGAGGTTAAGTTCGGAGATAAAGTATTAGTGAAAGAACAAGATTATCAAGTTATTTTTGATAATGCTATGAAAAAGGTATCTGTTGAATTAACTCCCACAGGTATAAAAAATGTTTCAGATTATATTAATGATAAAGTCAATCCGCCTATTTTAGTTAATACAGAAGATGGTTTATACAAAGCAACTACAAATAGTAACAATTCGGCATTTCTTTCAGTTGAATTAAAAACTATGATTAATGAAAGTGCAGTTATGGGGAAACGTATTAATAATAACGTCGAACTTGAATATAAGCGTAATCCAGATCAAGAAGTTAAAAAAGAAAAAATTCCAGATAAAGAAATTCCAGAGGTTCATACTGGCGGGCGTATCTTTAAGAAAGTCGATGTAAATAACCCCGAGGGAAATGGTTTATCTGGTGCTGAGTTTGGACTTTATTTTGATGAGCTATTAAATACTCCTGTCACTTGGACAGATAGTTTAATTAAAGCTAATAAAGCAGCAATAGATGCAGGTAAATTTAAAGAAAATACTCCAAGAGTGGGAGATTCTATTATATTAAAATCCTCGCAAGACGGGACCTTTGAAATTAAAGGACTTTCTTATGGAGCAAGGGACTCTAAAAAGCGTACAGATGAAACTGTTGGCAATGCTGAGGAAACAGGGCAAACACTTTATTACTTAAAAGAAACAAAAGCACCTGCGGGCTATGTGATTCCTGAAGGTCCTATCAAATTTGAAGTTAATGCAACATCTTATTACAAAGATTCTAAAACGATTCAGTCGGGAACAACTGCAGCCGATGCGGAGCCCCAAAAAGTAGAAAACACCAAACGTCCTGAAATTCCAAATACTGGTGGTATTGGTACGGCTATTTTTGTTGTATTAGGCCTTATCATTATGTTTGTGGCGGCTAGAGGAATGAAACATCACAAGGAAGAAAACTAAACAAGGCTACTTCTAAGTAACCACGCTCAGGAAAGAGAAATAGCCTTATTTCTCTTTTCGTCGTTTAATAAAAAGGAACATTATGCAGAAATTATTAAAATACCTTTGTTCTTTTGGGGTGGTTTTGGGATTGTTGCTAGGTTTTCAGGGACAGGTTTTGGCTCAGGGAGAACAGGCCCAACTGACGGTTGTACATTTAGAATCACGGGATGTGGATCGTCCCAATCCTCAATTGGATTTGGCACCCAGTTCTGGGAAGCCGGTTGAAGGAATAACGTATCGTCTTTACCAGCTCAAGTTTGGTCACGAAGCACAGCCGATGTCTTATTGGGAAAAACTGGCGCTCAACTCCTTGAATGAGCAGTCTCAAGCTGTTTTTGAAGCTAAGACAGACAGTGAAGGGCGTGTCGCTTTTTTACAGCTACCGGTTGGAATTTATTACGGGGTAGCTGTGGAGAATCAACAGCGTCAAGCTGGCATAGCAGGCTTTTTGGTAGATCTTACAGGAGATACGGGCTACGTGAAGACCGTTTATCCTAAGGTTATTTGGCCTACAGGTGGGTTACACCTTATCAAATACGGTGTTGATGGGCAATCGAAGAAACCTCTTGCTGGGGTTAGGTTTGAACTTTATGAGGATAATGGATTGAAACCCTTGCGCATGAAAGATGGGCTTCATTCTTACGATTTGGACGCTAAGACAACATTAATCACTAATCAAGAAGGGCAACTTAAAGTGGCTGGACTACTTGCTGGTAATTATTACCTTAAAGAAGTGGCTACTGTTAAAGGCTATCGTCTGAAAAGCAGCCCTATTTCAGTGCAAATAGAAGCTGGGCAGACTAAAACCATTACTGTTGACAATCAAAAAGAAACGCCTCCACCGGTAAAACCGCCTAAACGTTTTGGAGACTGGATTCCAAGAACAGGAGAGGAACAAGCGCGTGCACTGATAGGTCTAGGGCTTGTCTTGATGTTTGTGGCCTTTGTGATTTTCTATTATCAGGACCGTCGCAAGGAGGATAAAGAATAAGATGGCAGGGCAGACAAAAAAGATGAGCCTACGGATATGGTTGTCTCGCTTCATTTTTCTAGTGGGTTTCTTGGTCTTGGCTTTCCCGATTGTCAGTCAGATTATTTATTACCAAGCTTCTCATGCTAATATTAACGCTTTTCAAAGAGCAGTCACTACCATTGACCGCACGGAGATTAAGCGTCGATTAGAGCTAGCTAAGGCCTATAATGCTAGTCTTTCTGGGACAAGTACTCAGGCGACTCAACCTGTGCTGAAAGACCCTTATTCTGAGGAACAAAAAAAGGCGGGGCGGGCTGAATATGCTAGGATGTTAGAAGTTAGGGAGCAGATTGGTCATGTGATGATTCCAAAAATCAATCAGGATTTACCAATCTACGCTGGTTCGGGAGAGGACAATCTGCAACGAGGAGTTGGTCATCTAGAAGGGACAAGTTTGCCGATTGGAGGACCTTCTACTCATGCGGTCTTGACCGCTCACAGAGGTCTGCCAACTGCTAGATTATTTACAGATTTGGATAAGATGCGCCGAGGGGATCGCTTTTACATTGAACACTTGGGAGGTAAGCTGGCTTATCAAGTAGATAGCATCAAAGTGATTACGCCAGATCGCTTAGATGAGTTATACCTTGTTCCAGATAAGGATTATGTGACCTTGCTCACCTGTACACCCTATATGATTAATAGCCATCGTCTCCTTGTTAGAGGCAAACGTATTCCTTATAAGGAAAGTCTGAAACAAAAAGATCAACAGCTTGGTCAGCGACACCAGTTGGCAACTTATGGCTTCATTGCCTTAGGGCTTACCTTAGTGCTAGGGTTACTATGGTATGGGAAGCGACAAAAGAAACAAAATCGGAGACAAGATGAAACAAAAGGTTAACCAATTATACCAACTAATTGCTACCAATAAGTTGAGGAGTGTTCTCTTTATTTTAGGCATCTTAGTGGTGTTATTTCCAGTTGTTAGTCAGGTTAGTTATTACCTTGCCTCTCATCAACAAATTAATCAATTTGAACATAAGGCAGCAGTTATTGATCGCTCTGCTATTGAGCGACGAATCAGCTTAGCTAAAGCTTACAATGATGCGATTTCTCGGCATCCCTCTCTGAGTGATCCTTTTACCAGTAAGGAAAAAGCAGGGCTACGTGAATATGCTCGAATGCTTGAAGTCAATGAACAAATTGGTCATGTTGCTATCCCTAAGATAGGGGTTGATTTGCCTATTTACGCGGGGACATCGGCTGCTATTTTGGAAAAAGGAAGCGGGCACTTGGAAGGAACTAGTTTACCGATTGGTGGGAAAACCACCCATGCCGTCTTGACGGCTCATAGAGGGTTACCAACAGCTCGGTTGTTTACAGATTTGGACAAGGTCAAAAAAGGTGATTATTTTTACGTTACCAATTTGAAAGGGACCTTGGCTTATCAAGTGGAACGTATCATGGTGATTGAACCTAGCCAATTGGATGCCGTGAGCATTGAAGAGGGTAAAGATTATGTGACCCTTCTGACCTGTACACCTTATATGATTAATAGCCATCGCTTATTGGTAAGAGGTGTGAGGGTTCCATTAACGTCTAGACAAGCCAAAAGAGAAAGCCTAACAGCTGTGAGACCATATCAGTATTATCGTTGGCTAGTGTACTTGGCCATTGCAGTTCTGATTATACTTGTGATGATTGTTGCCAAATATTACCAAAAGACTAACAAATCATCGTAATATTCATTAAGGTGTTCATAAACAGCAGCCAAGAGAGAGGGCTGAAACTTAAAGGGGAAAGTGAGTATTGTGACTAATAAAACATTACATAAAGTGCTTGTCAAGCTAGCAGCCGTTTTGGCTATACTATTCTTGGTGTTACCAACAGGACTGACAGCTGTGACAGTACTTGCCGAACAAATCAACACAGAAAATCTTACCCCGGTAGAAACCGCTGCTGGGGAAATACTAAAAGAAAGTGATCTTGATTTTGAACAAGCTATTTCAACATCAGGGGAAGTTCTCAAAGATGGTTCAGCCAGCTGGATACAGTTGACCTATAATAAGGTCAATCAAAATCTAGCTAAGCAAGATCTCTTTTTAAGACTGCCTCAAGGCATGACGATTGAGGGGATTGGTCAAGACCAGAAGCTTGATGTTAAGAGCGTTTCGGTGCCTAAGAATCTTGATTTGGACGAAGCAGCTTCAACCATCAATAATACTAACATCATCACTGGGTTTGAAAAAATAGGAGAGCAAGACTATAAACTTAGCTTTGCCGCAACATCAGAGACTCTTAATTTAGTGTTCAAAGTGACGGATACCATCTTAAACGAAACAAGAGAACTTCAACTAGGAGACAAACAGGACCCTAAACAAGCTACGATAAGTAAAACATTAAGCTTGGGCATTGCAACAGGGGAGGACAGAGCAAGTACAAGCGAAACGACTACAGCACCAAGTATTCAACCAAGAGCTGTGACAGCTCCTACCACTGGTGGCTGGGATGTTAGCCAACAGGTGAATGTGTTAAATGGGCAGTTGACTCTAGATGATAAGAATGCTAATGGTATTTATGATGTAGAAGCACCAGACTCATTATCATTTAAAGCTCAGCTAACCCTGCTAGATCAGAGTTTAATCGTACCAGGAAATTACTTTGAATTGAAATTATCAGATTCAATTCACTACAATATGTTAAATCCAACAGATATTAATTTTCCATATTTAACACAAGGTGGAAAAGTGATTGCTGTTCCGGAATTAGTTCAGGATCCACCAGTTGATGGTCTTTTGAGAGCAACGGGTAAAACTGTCCGCTACCGTTTCACAGACCAAGTTAGAGGGATGGATTCACTGACTATGACCTTGAATTTAGGTCATTCGGTTAATCCTAATGTGGTTCAGAACAATGGTAAATATGATTTTTCTTATCAGATAGGTAGGCATATTACGAAACAGAAGTATGATGTGCAGTATGGGAATCCTAAAGAAAAAGAGAACCTAAATGTTCATCAACGCTTAACTTATACTGACTCCAAGCAAAATCTTAAAGCCAGTAGTTTGATATATGTGAATCCACTACGAATTGCTCAATCTAACGGACAACAGACGCTACAAATTGGGGCCCCTAAATCACAAAATATAGGTGGTAAAGATGTTGCTAATTTGTTGCAGCTAAATGCTCAAACAGCTGTTAAGGTTTATAAGTTAAAAGATCCAAAAGGCATTACAGATGCGGTTAACCTTGATAAACAATATTGGGAAGAAGTTCCAAATCCAACGATTATTAAAAGGAATGGTAAGATTGATGTTTCTTTCGACTACACAAAAGGGGACTCTTCGACTTATGTTGTTGCAGTAACGACAGTTCTTCAACAAGAAGGGGTTGAGCCAGTCTTTATCGCACAGATGGCAAGGCTCATGAAGGACTCTACATCAACTTCAGTATTCGAAGGAGATGCTATAGCTTTTAATAGTAGTGGAGGTTCTGCGTCAGGTGATCAGACTCCAAAAGGGACACTTTACCTGAATAAGGTCGAAATGAATAAAAAACACCTTGCTAATGCTACCTTCACTCTTTCAGGAAGTACGACTGCAGGTCAATTTCTTTATCGCACATTGGTAACAGATACTAAAGAAGTTAGCTTTTCTGACTTACCTCCTGGTTCCTATCAACTAAAAGAAACAGCAGCTCCATCGGGCTACCAACAAATAACAACCCCATGGACAGTAATTGTTGACGACAAAGGAAAAGTGGCAGTTACAGATAATGAAGCTGACACGCAAAAAGCTCAGGAAGAAGCGGAAATTGTCATTTTATGGGAACAAATAAAAAGTTCTTCTTATCGTGTTGGTGATGTTAAATTTTATCAAGATAGGCTTAAAGAACTAGTTGATGCTATTGCCAATCCAAATGCAAAGTACACTCTTATTGGGTACAGTGGTAGCTCCACTCAAGCAGCGCAAGTGCTTTTTCAGTCAAAATCAGCGAGTGAAGTGCAGACTGCCATTAGTTCTGCTTCGTTCCTTGATAATTTAACTGATAGCCGAGTCGCAATGCCATATGCTTATCAGTTGGCATTGCAACAATTTCAAGCTAGCAAAGCTAAACAGAAATATTTGCTTCAGTTAACGGAATACCCTATTTATAATTCTAATAATGTTGAAAAAGCATTAATTTCTAATAGTCAGGCGACTATGAACTCTATAAAAAAATTAGGGGTAAATCCATACTTATTAGTTGCTCGTGATCCATCAAAAAATAGAAATAAATATTTGGACCCTTATTCTTCGGGGGCTTCTTTTGGGACTTTGTTTGCGCAAGAAAATATTCATATAGCTTGGAAGAATGAAACAGCCTCTACGCTTGTTTCTCCACCTTATGAGGACTATAGCTATTCGAAACAAATCCAATCTATTGGTTCTGCAATTAAACAACAAATCCCTGAATCTATCCTGACTATTACAAACAAGACAAGCGGGAAGTTCAGTATTAACAAGATTGACGAAGCTAAAAAAGGCTTAGCAGGTGCTACCTTCACCTTGTCTAAACGCACAACAGTAGCGGCAGATCATCAAGTACAAGGAGATTTCATTCCTGTCAGCAAAGAGACAACAGCCGGTCGAACAACCCTTACCTTTGACAACCTTAAACCTGGAGTTTATGACCTTAAAGAAACGAAAGCGCCGAATGCTTACGTGCTTGATCCTAAGACTTATGTAGTGGTCGTTCAAAATTCAGGAAAAACGACAATTGTGGATGAAGCTAACTTCAAAGAGGCTGATTACCCAATGGCTGATAATACCAGCCAGTTTGACTATCCAACCAAAGAGATTGCTAACGAACCGAATAAGATTGTATTTACTAAAATTGGTGATGGCGGCAAGTCTTTGACTGGAGCTGAATTCGAATTGCGTAAGGGGAACGAGAAAGTCCAAACAACCACATCAGGTGCTGCTGGTCTGGTAACTTTTACCAAATTACTTCCAGGAAGTTATGAGGTCTGGGAAACCAAAGTATCTGAGGACATTTACAATCTCCCTCAAGAAGCAGTAGCAACATTTGAGGTCAAGGCTGATGGTACTTTATCAGAACCTCAGGGCCGTCTTTTTAGGAAAAATGCACAACAAAATAACCGGTATGAAATTCGCAACGAGCTGGTTAATAAAAAAATAGGTGATCAAAAAATTAAGGTCATCAAAAAGGATGAACTCACTGATCTACCGCTTCCAAAAGCAAAATTCCAACTTGAAGCTTCAGATGGTACAATTTATATCGGAATTACAGATGACAAAGGTGAGTATGTCTTTGACAAGTTACCATTTGGACAATATGTCTTGACAGAAATAGAGGCCCCCTCAGGTTATGTCTTGGATCCAACGCCACATAAAATCAACATTACAGAAGTGGACGCTCCTGAGACAGAGGTGGTTGCAGGAGGAACCACAGTAGAAGCAACTCCTGCTGCTGGAACCCCAGTAGTAACCAATGCAGTAACTGCTCCAACGGGAAGGGATGTTTCGGACTTGATTGTTTTGGATGAAATTGATATTAATTCATCAAACGAAGATACTCCTCGTACGGTTAAACCAAATCATGGTGAAAATGTGATTATACGAGCAGAATTTAAGATTAAACCAGGAAGTGATATTAAGGCAGGAGATACGTTTACAGTTACTTTACCAGATACTGTTGATCCGTTTGGGATTTCTGCGCCAGAAAATGTCGGCTTTAGAATATTAGGGCCCCTAGGAACACTCGCATTGGGAACTTATAATCCTAGTTCTCGTACTATTACCTATACATTTACAGACTATATTAGCCGCTACGCAGTAACTTCTTTTAGTTCTATTTCACCATTTTTTATTGATAGATATACCGTTAAAACCAATCAAGAAATTGATTTGTTTTTAAAGGTTGGCCAAGTATCTTCGAATTTATATCATTTTACAGTTGATTATAATCCTTACTATGGTACAATGGACACCAAGAATCCTGTTAACATTGGATCGATGATTACCAGATTAGATCAAGACACAGGGGATTTTGTGAATTATGTTTACATTAATCCTGCGAGACAGTCTTTATTGGATACCACTTTTACGCTTACTGGTAATGGTTCAACCATTCTGGATGCTAACACTAAAGTTCAAGTATTTGAAGTAGATAATCCTGACACGCAAATGCCACCAAGTTGGGGAATTGATGACAATAGTTTGAGGGAAACTGATAAGTATTACATCTATAAACAGAATGGTCAAATCTTGATTAACTTCCATGATGACCTTTATCTTGGAAAATCTTATATTGTTAAAGTTACGGGAAAATCAGATTTAAGCAACGACGAATCTGTTCATACGGCAGCAGTACTAACGCAACGCCGTTATAATTATTATTCCTATATAACACAAACAGGAAGATATATTCCATCAGGTCATTATATAGAATCGTTTACTTATACTTCTGATGTTGTCAAAAAATCCGGTGAAAGTAGTGCTGACGGTTCGGTCATTGTTAGATTATCCAACCGGAAAAATTATATTGATTTTGTCAAATCAGATGCCCAAGGAATCCCACTTGAAGCCACCTTTGAGTTGCGGAAAAAAACAGCTACCAACGATACGGTAACGGTTGGAACACCGGTAACTTCTGATAAGGCAACAGGGAAGTTCTATTTTGAAGGACTTCCTCAAGGAGATTATGAGGTTTGGGAAACCAAGGCGCCAGAAGGTTATGTCAAACCCGTTAAAGCGGTGGCCACTTTTAGGATTAATGACAAAGGAGAAGTCGTTGAGAAGAGCTTAGAAGATAGTCGTATCATTAACTATCCAAGGCCAGAATTGCCAGCAACAGGAGGCATGGGGTGGATAGTTTACATGGTTATGGGAAGTGCTATTTGTTTTATAGCTATTTTCTGGAACCGACCGTTTCGGTTTAAAAAATAACCGACACAGTACTTAGAGAAAAAGAGTATCTAAAAACACTAAAAAAGACAAACACCAAATCGATGTTTGTCTTCAATCTGAGGCAACCCATTTGGGTTGCCTATTCTTTTTGTAACCTTAATCAGACTCGATTTTTTTGAGGTAGCGGTAAACGCTTGGTTCAGAGATGCAAAGGATGTCAGCGACTTTTGAGACAGCTCCTTTTAATTGGAAAACACCTTTTTCAGAAAGCTTGGTCACGATGTCTATTTTAACCTCTTGGCTAAGGTGGACATTGTGTCTCAATAAAGAAGGATCAATAATTTCACTGATAATATCTTGAATATTAGAAGTTAAAATCTCAACTGGTTCTTCTTGAAGGGCAACTGTTGATGTTGTTTCATGAGCTGTAGGGATGAGTTGTCCTAAGTTAAGATTGGCGAGTTTTAACAAGTCACTAGCCACACCTTGATAAGCTGAGATATCTAAGTTGATGCACAGCATCCCCTCAAGGTTGCCCTCTTTATCTTTGATAAAGAAAGTAGATCCCCGGACCTCTTTGTGTAGAGGACTCACAATAGCTTTGTAATTAGTGACAAAATCTTTTTCCTGATAAACTTTTTGCGTGATGAGGTCAAGGGCAAATTTGGTAAGGGGAGAATTTTTAGAACGTCCACTGATGTGGCTGTTCACTAGTTCTCCGATATAAATGTCATTTTTGTCAATCACATGCAAAATAATTTCGTAGTTGTCTCCTAGGACATCGTGAAGAAATGTAATAACGGTTTTCCAGTAGTTTAGTGTTTCTTTATCCATATTAAATTTCCTGTATCTTCTTGTTTATCAATATAGTAATACATTTTAGGCTAAAAGACAATTGGCAATAGTTGGAATTATTTCAATAATAATTTTTTATTAAAATGATAATTTATTATTGACTGTGAATACGGTTTCCTGTAAAATTTAACTATATTATCAATGAGGAGGTTTGAATATGAACAGCTACCCACAACCGATGGGGCCTTATTCAACATACATGATTGAAGGAAATCTTCTCTACACTGCAGGCCAATTGCCCCTTGACCCAGTAAGTGGTCAGTTGCCGGATGGTTTTGAGGCCCAGTGTCGTCAAGTTTTTGCCAATTTACAAGCTATTTTAGCGGAGCAGAACAGGGAACTAACTCATATCTGCAAGTTAACGGTGTATTTATCAGACTTGGTTTATTTTGACACATTGAATCAGGTCATGATGGAGTTGTTGGAAGAGCCTTATCCTATACGGACAGCGGTTCAGGTGGAGGCACTTCCTCTACAAGCATTGGTTGAAATCGAAGCTGTGGCAAGAGTAAACTAGTTACGGCACTTTATAATAAAATAGATTGGTGGAAAATATGGATATTCTTTTGGGAACAGGGCTGTTGGTTCTTGTTTTAGCAATTTTTAGTTTGTTTAATTATAAGGCTCCTCACGGAGCTAA
This sequence comes from Streptococcus sp. F2, assembly GCF_056500955.1. Classification (NCBI taxonomy): domain Bacteria; kingdom Bacillati; phylum Bacillota; class Bacilli; order Lactobacillales; family Streptococcaceae; genus Streptococcus; species Streptococcus sp. F2. The sequence goes on along the minus strand of NZ_JBWKAI010000003.1, from coordinate 43,715 downwards.
GGCGATGGGAGCTTTGGCTTCGGCAGCTTGTGCGTCTTTTTTGGTTGAAGCTTTTCAAGATTCGTTTTTTGGACAAGTTTTAGGTTTTCAATTTTTAAGTGAAGTTGGTGGTGCCAATGGGGCACTATCAGGAGTTGCAGCAGCTATTTTGGTAGCTATCGCGATTGGTGTGTCGCCAGGATATGCTGTGTTAATTGGTTTGTCTGTTTCAGGAACAGGCATCATCCCAGGTTTTGTGGCAGGATACTTGGTATCCTTCCTAATCAAATGGATGGAGAAAAATATTCCTGGTGGCCTTGATCTGATTGCGATTATTATTGTTGGAGCACCTTTGACACGTTTCTTAGCACAGTTGATTACGCCTGTGATTAATGGCACTTTGTTAACCATTGGTGATATCTTAACATCAAGTGCTAACAGCAATCCGATTATTATGGGTATGATTTTAGGTGGGACTATTGTGGTTGTAGCGACAGCTCCCCTTTCATCAATGGCTTTGACAGCTATGCTTGGCTTGACTGGTATTCCGATGGCTATTGGGGCACTTTCTGTATTTGGTTCTTCTTTTATGAATGGTGTATTGTTCCACAAACTAAAATTAGGGGAACGAAAAGACAACATTGCTTTTGCTATTGAACCGTTGACTCAGGCAGATGTGACCTCTGCTAATCCAATCCCTATTTATCTTACTAACTTCGTGGGTGGTGCAGCTTGTGGCGTCTTAATCGCTTTAATGAAGTTAATCAATGACACTCCAGGAACAGCGACTCCAATTGCCGGTTTCGCCGTGATGTTTGCCTATAATTCTGTCACAAAAGTTTTAATGACAGCGGCTGGTTGTATCATTTTGAGTTTGATAGCTGGCTATATCGGAGGCTCTGTTTTCAAGAACTATCGTTTGGTGACTAAACAAGAATTGCAAGCAAGAAATTAGAATCAGTTGTTGGTTGAGTTCGTGATAACCTACCCGTCAGGGACGGTTAAGTAAATATAGCAATCTCTTAATATCCTTCGTCTATGACGATTGAAGCCCCAGCAGGTTAATCTGTTGGGGCTTTCTGAATGGCTTAGTGACAACACACGGAAATGCTTCTAAAAGGAATGAAAAAGTCTATTCAAGAAACGTTGGTAGCACATCTTGAATAAACCGATCTGAAATTATTGAGACGCTTGAAGCTTGTGGCAAGCTGTATTTCTAATGGATAAGTTTTCTGTAGTATTTAGGGAATAAGGCTAATCAGCGGTTTCCTTCTCCACAGTCTTTTGAGTTTCTTTGCCTTCATTTAGGAGGGCTTGGACAATTTTTTGATCACGCAATTTGACCGAATCATTAATGGTTTCAGCCGATTTGACAATGACGCTTTCTAATTGGGCCCGTTCTTTTCGCCCCTGATCGATAGCAGCAATGATGCCATTATTTTGTGCTACGAGGCTTTCTGCTAAGGTGGTGACTGATTTGATGGACATGGTAGGATTTTGTGCGGACCGTTCTAAAGCTGGGATAGCTTCTTTGCTGGTTTCCGCCAACATCTGAAGGGCAGCATTATTAGCATTGACAATGGCGTCAGCAGTAATGCCAGATTTAACCGATTGTTGTATCATTCCTAACTGAGCAATAGATAGTTTCATCGTTGGAATGGTGTTACGTCGTAGCATGCCTAGTTTTTGACGCATATCCGAAGATACCTTAACCAAATTACGCATTTGAGGGGTTGTTGCCCAAGCAACATATAGACGGCTGAGATACTCGGTGTGCTGTTGTTCTAGAGTGTTAATGACTTCAGTAGTTCTCGCCAAAAGGTCTGTCTGGACTTGATATTCTGGTGTCGCACTATCCAAAGTTGCTAATTTTTGTTGTAAGGTCAGGGCACGTGTAGTAGCTTCCTTCTGACTAGCTTCGATAAAGGCGATGACACCAACCAAATTTTCAATGGATTTGGTATTGTCTTCAATTAATAGCTCTGCTGAGACAATATTGCGAGCTAAGGTGTCTTCTTGTTTGACTACAGCTGCAGCCATACTGTCCATTTTTTGCTCAATATTTTGGGAATCAAAATAAAATTCCTGCAAGGTATCCCGACTTTGTTTGAAAAGTTTCTGAATCAAATTGGGTTTCTTCTCCAAATCAGCAGGAGTAGCATCCTTGTACTTTGCAATAAAACCGTTGAGTTCTCGATTGGTGTTTTTGAGGAGATCATCCACTTGCGGAATCTGTAATTTTTTTTGTTCTGCCAAGATATGATTAACCGTTGCATTAACCCCTTCGACAGCAGATTGACCAAAGTCAAGAAGGGCATTTTGGTCTACCAAAAAGGTATCTACCAATGCCGGGGCTTTGGCAGTAATAGCTGTCTGCTGGTCAGCACTTAGTTTCTCAAAAAAAGAAATCTGTCCAGTGGTGTTAGTTGGTAATTCAGAAATAATATCAGTGGTTTTGTCTGTTTTGACAATAGCGTTGTCAGCAATTTGGTCAATATCAAAATGAAATTCTGCCATGGGAAAACTCCTTTAGTCTTTTTCTTGAGAGGTTGTTGCACGTTTTTGAGCAGCTCCTTGCATCATGCGAAGACTGATATCAAAGTCTTTAAGGTCACTTTCGTTAAGTTGACGAAGGGTCTCATCAAGGTCTTCATCAAACTGTTGGATGGCTTGTCGAGCCCGTTCCAAGCGTACATCAGCATTGTAATAATTTTTAGGATTTTCCTTGATTTTTAAGTAGCCAGTCAAAATATCTTGGAAGCGTCGCATGTTGGATTCATGAAGAGCCATCAATTCTTCTTGATTGTCAGCCCCTTGAATTTTGGAGAGAATCGCTTGATGGTCAGTTTGGATATTATCGTAGTATACCTGAAGCTCTGGTGCTTTGTGGATAGGATTGGCGGTAGCTTCTTCTAAAGCTTGCGTTTTCAAACTTGTTGCGATTTGTATTTTTTCCAACTGTAGGCTAACATCGCTTTCTACAGTATTGGCTTTTTTAGTGATGCGACGATAAATAGTAGGGTCCATTTTTTCTTTTAAGGCAATGGCTTGTGCTTTTATCTCACTGAGTTGTGGTAATAATTGTTTGGCAAGAATGGTGTATTGGGCATCGTCCTTGTTCTCTAAATAGCTTTCTAGTAAGTTGACTTTGCGGTCAGCTAACTGAATATTAGCTTTTAAATCTTCTAGCTGTTTGGCAAGAGTAGCTTTTGCTAAACGCTTTTGACGTGATTTGAACCGGTAAATGCCGTAGGCAGCTCCTCCCAAGATGAGGGGAGGAAGAACATTTTCAATAAACTCAATCAAAGGAGATCCACCCAGAAAACTGGCCATAATGACAAAAAGAATAAGAGGACCAACCCACTTAAATGGCTTTTTTCGTTTGTCTATAACATCATACTTACTCATCATTCCATACTTCCTCTATACGCTTTTACAGTGACTCTTTTAGCAAGAGTAACTTATCTCTATTTTACCTTAAATCACTTATTTCTTAAAGAAAAGACCTGATTTCACACCCACTATTTTAGATTTTCTCATGAAGTGAGAACAAGCAATTCTATGAAGAAAAAGGAATCTTTATCTCACTAATGTTCGTTATTTCTAATTATTTTGATGATTAAAAAAACATTTTAACTTTTTTTCTGAATATTGACAGGGAAAACTGGCAGGGAAAAACATTTTTTGCTATAATAAAGTGTAAAACATATGCTTGCAGGTGAGATTCCTGCCCTATTCTCTTGGAAAATGAGGTAGCTGTATTCCTCTAAGGGATGATCGGTGAGATTGCCTTATCCAGCTTTTGAGAGAATAAGCGTTTTGGAAAGTTAGGACATGATATGACATCAGTAGTAGTCGTTGGTACCCAGTGGGGTGATGAAGGTAAAGGAAAAATCACTGACTTTTTATCTTCAGATGCAGAAGTGATTGCACGTTATCAAGGTGGTGATAATGCGGGACATACTATCGTTATTGATGGTAAGAAGTTCAAATTGCATTTAATCCCGTCAGGTATTTTCTTCCCAGAGAAAATTTCTGTGATTGGTAATGGTGTTGTGGTTAATCCCAAATCATTGGTAAAAGAGCTAGCATATCTCCATGACGAAGGAGTGACAACAGATAATCTTCGCATTTCAGACCGCGCTCATGTTATTTTGCCTTATCATATTCAGTTGGATCAGTTACAAGAAGAGGCTAAAGGCGACAATAAGATTGGAACAACCATCAAAGGGATTGGACCAGCTTATATGGACAAGGCAGCGCGTGTTGGTATCCGTATTGCAGACTTATTAGACAAGGATATTTTTGCAGAGCGTTTACGCATTAACTTAGCGGAGAAAAATCGTCTCTTTGAAAAAATGTACGACAGCACACCGCTTGATTTTGATGCTATTTTTGAAGAATACTATGCTTACGGTCAAGAAATTAAACAATATGTGACAGATACTTCTGTGATTTTAAATGATGCACTTGATGCTGGTAAACGTGTTCTTTTTGAGGGTGCACAAGGGGTTATGCTTGATATTGACCAAGGAACTTACCCATTTGTAACCTCATCTAACCCAGTTGCTGGTGGCGTCACTATTGGTTCTGGGGTTGGCCCAAGTAAAATCAACAAAGTTGTTGGTGTCTGCAAAGCCTACACTAGCCGTGTTGGTGATGGCCCATTCCCAACAGAGCTTTTTGATGAAGTGGGTGAACGTATCCGTGAAGTTGGTCATGAGTACGGTACGACAACAGGTCGTCCACGTCGTGTAGGTTGGTTTGACTCAGTTGTTATGCGCCATAGTCGTCGTGTGTCAGGGATTACTAACCTTTCCCTCAATTCCATTGACGTTCTTTCAGGACTTGATACCGTTAAAATTTGTGTTGCTTACGATTTAGATGGTGAACGTATTGATCACTACCCAGCAAGTCTCGAGCAACTCAAACGTTGCAAACCTATCTACGAAGAATTGCCAGGCTGGCAAGAGGATATTACAGGTGTTCGTAGCCTTGATGAGCTTCCTGAAAATGCCCGCAACTACGTTCGTCGCGTTGGAGAATTGGTTGGCGTTCGCATTTCAACCTTCTCAGTTGGTCCAGGACGTGAACAGACTAATATTCTGGAATCTGTTTGGGCGTCTATTTAATCATTGTGAGTGAAGAGGAGTTGGACAAGTTGTCCAGCTCCTTTTAGTATATTTGTATTCTGATATTGGCTTTTCGCTGTTAGCTGTTTCTGTTGCTTGTGATTTTCAGCTTAAAGATAACATGGTGTTCCCTTGGTACGAGTATAGAGAATTTAATGTTCGGTTTTTGTTGTAAAATCAATATTTTTCGATAAAAATAATAGGATAAAACTGATTTTTTTGATATACTAGGTTTTCCGTTCTTTAAAAAAACTAAAGGACGTCAACAAAAGAAGCTTTATATTTTAGAAGATTAAACATTTAGGAGGTTCATTTTCACATGAACAAAAAGGTAATGTCGCTTGGACTTGTCTCAACAGCTCTTTTAACACTAGGAGCTTGTAGCAATCGCTCTGCCCAAAAAGAGGCTGATCATTCGTTAAAGGTTGCTATGATCACAAACCAGACTGGGATTGATGACAAATCATTCAACCAATCAGCTTGGGAAGGTTTGCAAGCCTGGGGAAAAGAGAATAAGCTTAGCAAAGGAAAAGGCTATGACTATTTCCAATCAGCAAACGAGTCAGAGTTTACAACGAACTTAGATTCAGCGGTATCAAGTGGTTATAACCTAGTGTTTGGTATTGGTTTCCCATTGCATGATGCCGTAGAAAAAGCAGCGACAGATAATCCTGATAGCCAATTTGCTATTGTTGATGACGTCATCGAAGGTAAGAAAAATGTTGCCAGCATCACTTTTTCAGACCATGAAGCTGCTTATTTAGCAGGAGTTGCGGCAGCCAAAACCACAAAGACTAAACAAGTTGGTTTCGTTGGTGGCATGGAAGGTGTCGTGGTTAAACGCTTTGAAAAAGGTTTTGAAGCTGGGGTTAAATCTGTGGATGATACCATCAAGGTAAGAGTCTCTTATGTGGGTTCCTTTGCGGACGCGGCTAAAGGGAAAACGATTGCAGCTGCCCAATATGCTGAAGGTGCTGACGTTATTTATCAAGTAGCCGGTGGCACTGGAGCTGGTGTTTTCAATGAAGCCAAATCGCTCAATGAAAAAAGAGATGAAGCAGGTAAAGTTTGGGTTATCGGTGTTGACCGCGACCAAAGTGAAGATGGCAAATACACCTCAAAAGATGGCAAATCATCTAATTTTGTTTTGACATCAAGTATTAAAGAAGTTGGTCAAGCACTTGCTAAAGTTGCTACAAAAACCGCTAAAGGCAAATTCCCGGGTGGTCAGGTGACGACGTTTGGGTTAAAAGAAGCTGGCGTGACGTTGACAACAGACGCTTTATCAGATGAGACGAAAGCTGCTGTTGAAGCGGCCCAAAAAGCTATCATTGAAGGGACCGTTACTGTTCCTGAAAAGTAACAGCCAGATAACTTGTTTAGATAAAAAAGTCACTCGCTTTTTAGCGAGTGACTTTTTGAGTAAAGAAAAGCTGATAGTAATGCGTCTTTAAGGGGTATTCAAAAGAAGCGCAATAGGTTTTTACGTTGTCAGCTAGCCAGTAGAATGGGATTGTTCGGTACGCTTTAAGCAATAGTGATGTCAAAAAGCTAAAGGCCCTTCTCTCAGAAGTAGCAATGAATATTGTGGTTGAGAAAGACAGCCTGATAGTCTTCCAAGTCCTCAGGGTGATAGGCCTTAACCTCAGCCATCTCATAATCCCTACCTAATAGCTTGTACTTATTTTCGCCGAATTGGTGGAAAGGTAATAGCTGTACTTGGTCGATGTCAAGTTGGTTGAAGAGTTCTGAAAAGGCTTTAGCATCGTCTAGGGAATCATTGAATTGAGGAATAACTGGAATCCGTAGAACGATTTCTTTGCCGGCTTGAAAAGCGTAATGAATGTTTTTGATGATTAAGTCGTTACGAACTCCGGTTACCTTGCGGTGTCTAAGTTGGTCATAATGTTTTAAATCGGTATAAATAAAGTCTACGTAGTCAATAAGCGTAACAAATTGATCATGTTTGGCAAAGGCGGTGGTTTCAATTGCAGTGTGAAGACCTGCTGCCTTAGCAGCTTTTAACAGGGCTAAAGCAAAGTCAAACTGAGCAAAGATTTCCCCTCCTGATAGGGTCATGCCGCCGCCAGATTCTTCGTAGAAATCAATATCTTTGAGCACTTCCTCGATGACCTCATCAACGGTTTTTTCTTGTCCAACGATTTCGGTTCTCAGGCCATCGCTGCTTAGCATTTGTTCGGGCGCTTTTTGCTGAGATTCGGGATTAGCACACCAAGGACACCTTAAAGGACAGCCTTTCAGAAAAACGGTTGTTCGAATCCCTGGGCCGTCATGGATGCTAAAATGTTGGATATTAAAAACAATACCGCGATTAGTCATAGTGTCTCATCCTTTCGTTATAGGATCATCATAGCAGATAAACGTAAATAAATCAATTACGAATGAAAGAAAAATTAACTTTTCTTTTAAGAAAATAACTGATACAATGAAAAGGAGGTGAATTATGAATCGATTAGAGCAGATTATTCAACTGGTTTCCCAGAAGAAAAAGATAGATGTGAATAGTTTATCGGAGCAGCTAAAGGTTTCGAAAGTAACCATCCGAAAAGACCTTGATAAGCTTGAGAGTAAGGGCTTATTGCGCCGTGAGCACGGCTATGCGGTATTAAACAGTGGCGATGACCTTAACGTTCGTTTGTCTTATAATTACAACATTAAGCGACGGATTGCGGAAAAAGCGGCTGAATTGGTCCAAGATAATGACACGGTCATGATTGAATCGGGATCAACTTGCGCCCTTTTAGCAGAGGTTCTTTGCCAGACCAAACGCAACATTAAAATCATTACCAATTCTTGCTTTATTGCCAACTATATTCGGCAGTATAACAGTTGCCAAATCATGTTACTAGGTGGTTATTACCAGCCCAATTCAGAAGTTACGGTAGGACCATTGTTGAAAGAGATGGTTTCTTTGTTTCATGTCAACCGTGTCTTTGTAGGGACAGACGGCTTTAACCCAGATCTTGGTTTTATGGGCAAGGATATGATGCGCTCAGAAGGAGTTCGCTACATGGCAGAGATTGCTGAGGAAGTGGTGATTCTAACTGATTCTAGTAAATTTTCAAAAACCAGTTTGGTACACCATTTATCATTATCAGATGTTGACCGAGTGATTACAGACCATGGCCTGGACAAGCAAACACAAGACTTATTAAGTACCAGTGGTCTCATTCTTGATTTTGTTTCTTAGAAAATAGGTGGCCAGATGAAAGAAGAACGTAGACGGCTTCTTGCCAAGGTGGCTTACTTGCATTATGTTCAAGGCAAGAGCCAAACCTTGATTTCAAAGGAAATGAATATCTACCGAACAACGGTTTGTCGGATGTTAGCTAAAGCTAAGGAAGAAGGTATTGTTCGGATTGAGATTGCTGACTATGATGCCGATTTATTTGCTTTAGAAGAATACGTGCGACAGCAGTATGGTTTGGAAAAATTAGACCTTGTGCCAAATCAGGTTGAAGATACCCCAGCGGATACCTTGACAAATGTTTCTAAAACAGCAGCAGAGGTTGTCCGACATACGGTTAAGGATGGGGATAAGATTGGTCTCTCTTGGGGAGCGACCCTGTCGAGTGTGATTGACGAGTTGGACCCTAAAGCCATGAAGGATGTTCTTATTTATCCCTTAGCAGGCGGACCGAGCCACATTAACGCAAAATATCATGTGAATACCCTTATCTACCGTTTGGCCCGTATTTTTCATGGGAATAGTGCTTTTATTAATGCAATGGTGATTCAAGAAGATGAACAATTGACCAAGGGTATTATTCAATCTAAATATTTTGAGAGTATTTTGGCGAGTTGGGACCAGTTGGACCTCGCTTTAGTTGGCATTGGAGGAGAGCCTAACAGCCGTGAGGAAAGTCAGTGGCGTGACTTGTTAACTGATGCCGATTATGCACAACTCAAACAGGAAGAAGCTGTTGGAGAAGTTTGCTGCCGCTTTTTTGATCAAGCGGGCCATCCTGTTTACAAAGGTTTGCAAGATCGGACGATAGGCATTTCGCTGGAGCAATTAGGTCGAGTGCCAAAGACTATTGCCGTCGCGACAGGTAAATATAAGGCAAAAGCCATTTTAGCTGCTTTAAAGGCGGGAGTGATTAACTATCTGGTGACGGATAAAGAGACCATGATAGCTGTTTTAGCGTTAGATGAAGATATTGACCTTAATAACGTTCTTCTTTAATCGAAACTCAAAGATACTATGACATTTTTAGAAGCTCGAGACCAAACGGTCAGGGCTTTTTTTGTTGTTTTGTTTATTGATAAAACAGAGATTGCTCAACTGTGCAACGAACACATTGGCACAAAAGTGCATTAATTAAAAAATAGCACAATATATATTGACCCTAGAAACAAACATGATAAAATGAAGCTATCAATGAAAAGAAAACGATTACAAACGTAATTGAATCGTTTTCGTAACAAAGTGATAGCATTTGATTAAGAGGAGAAGGAGTTATTTATGGAACTGATTGTACCAGATCAAATCATTATGGGGTTAATTTTAAATGCTGGCGACGCTAAGCAGCATATTTACCAGGCCTTGAAATGTGCCAAGGCTGAAGACTATGACACGAGTGAAAAAGAAATGGCATTAGCAGATGATGCCTTGTTGGAAGCTCATAATTTACAGACCCAGTTTCTTGCCCAAGAAGCTAGTGGTAATAAGTCAGAGATTACAGCTCTTTTTGTTCACTCACAAGATCACTTGATGACGACCATTACAGAAATTAATCTCATCAAGGAGATTATTGACCTTCGTAAAGAATTGGCAACCAAATAATATTTCATTCATAAAAAGGAGATTGACATGATTAAGATTGGATTGTTTTGCGCAGCAGGGTTCTCAACAGGCATGTTGGTGAATAATATGAAAGTAGCTGCTGAAAAGAAAGGCATTGACAGCCAGATTGATGCCTATTCTCAAGGAAAGTTAGCTGAGTATGCCCCATTGATTGATGTGGCACTTTTAGGCCCACAGGTTGCTTATACTCTGGATAAATCAGAAACTATCTGTAAAGAGAGTGGCATCCCGATTGCAGTTATCCCAATGGCTGATTATGGAATGTTAGACGGCAACAAGGTGCTTGATTTAGCCCTTAGTCTTGTTAAAGAATAGGAGTCAATCATGGCAAATATGAATATGCAAAAAATCATCATGCCAATCATGAAATTTGTGAATATGCGCGGTATCATCGCCTTAAAAGACGGGATGTTAGCTATTTTACCTTTGACCGTTGTGGGAAGTCTTTTCCTGATTGCTGGTCAGATTCCTTTTCAAGGGATTAATGATGCCATTGCCGGTGTGTTTGGTGCCGACTGGACAGAACCCTTTATGCAGGTTTACCATGGAACGTTTGCTATTATGGGCTTGATTTCCTGCTTTGCGATTGGTTATTCTTATGCTAAAAATTCAGGTGTTGAACCTCTCCCTTCAGGGGTTTTATCCTTATCAGCTTTCTTTATTCTATTGAGATCATCTTATGTTCCAGCAGAAGGCGAACCTATCGGCGATGCTATTAGCAAGGCTTGGTTTGGTGGACAAGGGATTATTGGTGCTATTTTGATTGGTTTAACGGTAGGTGCTATTTATACAGCATTTATCCGTCGCCACATTGTCATCAAAATGCCAGAGCAAGTGCCACAAGCCATTGCCAAACAGTTTGAAGCTATGATTCCAGCCTTTGTGATTTTTACCTTGTCAATGCTTGTGTACATTATTGCCAAGTCAGTGACAGGTGGCGGAACCTTTATTGAAATGATTTATGCTGTCATCCAGGTACCGCTACAAGGGTTAACAGGCTCTCTTTATGGCGCCCTCGGCATTGCCTTCTTTATTTCCTTCCTTTGGTGGTTCGGCGTGCATGGACAATCCGTGGTCAATGGAATTGTGACAGCTCTCCTCTTGTCCAACTTAGATGCCAATAAGGCCTTGTTGGCAGCAGGTAATCTGTCATTGGACAAGGGTGCCCATATTGTGACCCAACAATTTTTAGATTCTTTCTTGATTCTCTCAGGGTCAGGAATTACCTTTGGTTTGGTGGTAGCTATGATTTTTGCAGCTAAATCTAAACAATATAAGGCCTTGGGTAAGGTAGCTGCTTTTCCAGCCCTCTTTAATGTCAATGAACCTGTCGTTTTTGGTTTTCCAATTGTGATGAATCCGGTCATGTTCTTGCCATTTATCTTGGTTCCTGTTTTGGCAGCCCTCATGGTTTATGGCTCCATTGCCATTGGTTTCATGCAGCCCTTTGCAGGAGTCACGCTGCCGTGGTCAACACCAGCCATTATCTCAGGGTTCATGGTTGGCGGCTGGCAAGGTGTTGTTGTGCAAATCCTTGTGCTTGTTATGTCTACATTAATTTATTTCCCATTCTTTAAGATTCAAGATAGAATTGCTTGCCAAAATGAAGCGGCAACTGAAAACGCATAGTTATCCCTTGTTTATGATGCCACTAGCTACCTTTGAAAACAGCTGTTGGAATGCTTTCTAGACTCTGTTTATCCTTGATATCGTTAAGACCATCTCACCCTCTGAGGTGGTTTTTTAGAAAAGAAAGCTGATGTTAGGCGTCAGCCATATGCACTATTGTGCAAATCGCGATGGTTTATGATTCTTTCAGGCAGCAGTGTTAAAAAAAGACTGAATATGGTAAAATAATTACGAAAGAAACAATTATTATTACGAAAGAAACAAAGGAGACGGCGATGACTGAAACAAAAATCCCTTATTTTGGTAACTTAACTGATAGGATGAATCAGTACCGTGAGGCGGTGTTAGACAAAAAACCTTATATTGATGCTGAGCGTGCCATTTTGGTAACAGAAGCCTATCAAAAACATCAGAACAAACCGGCGAACCTGAAACGGGCTTACATGTTGCAAAATATTTTGGAAAACATGACCATCTATATTGAAGACGAAAGCCTCATTGCTGGTAACCAAGCCTCTTCAAACAAGGATGCGCCGATTTTCCCTGAATATACTCTGGAATTTGTCCTCAACGAACTCGATCTTTTTGAAAAACGAGATGGGGATGTGTTCTACATTACCGAAGAAACCAAGCAACAGCTGCGAGATATTGCTCCTTTCTGGGAAAACAATAACCTACGTGCTCGCTGCGGTGTCTTGCTACCAGAAGAAGTGCAAGTGTACATGGAAACAGGTTTCTTTGGTATGGAAGGCAAGATGAATTCGGGAGATGCCCATTTAGCGGTCAATTACCAAAAACTCTTGGAACACGGCTTGAAGGGATTTGAAGAGCGGGCACGAGCTGCCAAAGCTGCGCTTGATTTGACTATTCCTGAAAATATTGACAAATACCATTTTTACGATTCGGTTTTTATTGTCATTGATGCGGTCAAAACTTATGCCAAACGCTATGCTAAGTTGGCTAGAGAACTAGCAGAAACCGCTAGTCCAGAACGTCAAGCAGAATTGTTAGAAATCGCGCGCATTTGTGACAAAGTGCCTTATGAACCAGCAAAAACGTTTGCAGAAGCTGTGCAATCCGTCTGGTTCATTCAGTGTATCTTGCAAATTGAATCAAACGGGCATTCCCTATCTTATGGCCGCTTTGACCAGTACATGTATCCTTATGTCAAAGCTGATTTGGAGGCTGGCCGTGAAACAGAAGGCTCAATCGTTGAACGTTTGACCAACCTCTGGATTAAGACCTTGACCATTAACAAAGTGCGGAGCCAAGCCCACACCTTCTCATCAGCAGGTAGTCCACTTTACCAAAACGTGACTATTGGTGGTCAAACACGAGATAAAAAAGATGCGGTCAACCCACTGTCTTATCTTGTCCTACGGAGTGTGGCTCAAACCAAATTGCCACAACCTAACTTGACTGTTCGTTACCATAAAGGCCTAGACAATACCTTTATGAACGAATGCATTGAGGTCATGAAACTTGGTTTTGGCATGCCAGCTATGAACAACGATGAAATCATCATTCCATCCTTTATCAAAAAAGGTGTCTCAGAAGAAGATGCTTACGATTACTCAGCCATTGGTTGTGTGGAAACAGCAGTTCCAGGGAAATGGGGCTACCGTTGTACTGGTATGAGTTACATCAACTTCCCTAAAATCTTGCTTATTACCATGAATGACGGGATTGACCCAGCATCAGGGAAGCGCTTTGCCACAGGACACGGTCATTTCAAACACATGACATCTTATGAAGATTTAAAAGCAGCATGGGATGCCACCCTGCGAGAAATTACTCGCATGAGTGTCATTGTTGAGAATGCCATTGACCTAGGTCTCGAACGTGAAGTGCCAGATATTCTTTGCTCAGCCTTGACAGATGATTGTATCGGCAGAGGCAAGACCTTAAAAGAAGGCGGAGCTGTTTACGACTACATCTCAGGCCTTCAAGTCGGTATTGCCAACCTATCTGATTCCTTAGCAGCGCTGAAAAAATTAGTATTTGAAGAAGGTCGATTAACTCCAGAGGAACTCTGGCAGGCCCTTGAAAGTGACTTTGCTGGAGAACGCGGAGAAGACATCCGCCAAATGCTAATCAATGACGCGCCAAAATATGGTAACGATGATGACTACGCAGATAGTCTCGTGGTAGAAGCCTACGATACCTACATTGATGAAATTGCCAAATACCCAAATACCCGTTATGGCCGTGGCCCAATCGGAGGTATCCGCTATTCTGGGACATCATCAATCTCAGCCAATGTCGGACAAGGCAAAGGAACCTTGGCGACACCAGACGGTCGTCATGCAGGCACCCCACTGGCAGAAGGTTGTTCACCAGAACACAGCATGGACAAAAAAGGCCCAACATCTGTCCTTAAATCTGTTGCTAAATTACCAACAGATGAGATTGTGGGGGGTGTTCTCTTGAACCAAAAAGTTAACCCACAAACCCTGGCCAAAGAAGAGGACAAACTGAAATTAATGGCCTTGCTTCGCACCTTCTTCAATCGTCTCCACGGTTACCATATTCAATACAATGTGGTATCTCGCGAGACCTTGATTGACGCCCAAAAGCATCCTGAAAAACACCGCGACCTCATTGTCCGTGTTGCTGGCTACTCTGCTTTCTTCAATGTTCTATCAAAAGCAACGCAGGATGACATTATTGAACGTACGGAACACACACTTTAGAAAGAAGAATACTTATGGAATACATGTTAGACACTCTAGACTTAGACGCTATTAAAAAATGGCATCATATTTTGCCGCTGGCAGGTGTGACCTCAAACCCTTCTATTGCCAAAAAAGAAGGTGACATTGATTTCTTTGAACGGATTCGAGAAGTTCGTGCCATTATCGGTGATCAGGCTTCTATTCATGTTCAAGTGATTGCCCAAGATTACGAAGGCATCTTAAAAGATGCTGCTGAAATTCGTCAGCAATGTGGGGACAGTGTGTATGTAAAAGTGCCTGTAACCCCAGAAGGGCTAGCGGCCATTAAAACCTTGAAAGCTGAAGGCTATCATATTACTGCGACAGCTATTTACAGCACTTTCCAAGGGTTATTAGCCATTGAAGCTGGCGCTGATTATTTGGCTCCTTATTATAACCGTATGGAAAATCTTAATATTGATCCAGAGGCCGTGATTGGGCAATTGGCAGAAGCTATTGACCGTGAGTGTTCTGACAGTAAACTCTTAGCAGCGAGCTTTAAAAATGTGGCTCAGGTCAATAAATCCTTTGCCTTGGGAGCACAAGCCATTACTGCTGGTCCAGATGTTTTTGAAGCAGGATTTGCGATGCCCTCTATTCAAAAAGCGGTCGACGATTTTGGCAAGGATTGGGAAGCCATTCATCACCGTAAGAGTATTTAAGAAAGTTCGTCATTAGTAATCACAGATAAAGGAGTTCAACGATGAAAGTATTTGCAAGTCCATCTCGTTACATTCAAGGTAAAAATGCCTTGTTTAGCAATGCAGAAACCCTGAAACAACTAGGGGATAACCCCATTTTACTATGTGATGATGTGGTTTATGGTATTGTCGGAAAAACATTTGAAGCTTATTTGGCAGATAACGGCATGACCCCTGTTCACGTAGCCTTTAATGGGGAAGCCTCTGATAATGAAATCAATCGCGTAGTTGCCATTGCCAAAGATAATGGTAGCAATGTCATTATCGGTCTTGGTGGCGGAAAAACCATTGATAGTGCTAAAGCTATTGCGGATGTGTTGACTGTTCCAGTGATTATTGCGCCAACCATTGCCTCAACAGATGCCCCAACCTCAGCCTTATCGGTTATTTACACCGATGAAGGAGCCTTTGAAAAATACATTTTCTATTCAAAGAATCCAGATCTTGTATTGGTTGACACACAAGTAATCTGTCAGGCACCAAAACGATTACTGGCGTCTGGGATTGCAGATGGGTTAGCAACCTGGGTAGAAGCGCGTGCGGTTATGCAAAAAAATGGAGACACCATGGCAGGTGGTAATCAAACGCTGGCAGGAGTTGCCATTGCACAAGCCTGTGAACGAACCTTGTTTGCGGATGGCCTAAAAGCGATGGCTAGTTGTGACAGACAAGTCGTGACTCCAGCCTTGGAAAATGTCATTGAAGCCAATACACTTCTTAGTGGGCTTGGTTTTGAAAGTGCGGGTCTGGCTGCTGCACACGCCATTCACAATGGTTTTACAGCGTTGACAGGTGATATTCATCACCTTACTCATGGTGAGAAAGTCGCCTATGGCACGTTGACACAACTCTTCTTAGAGAATCGTTCGCGTGAGGAAATTGACCGCTACATCGACTTTTACCAAGCCATTGGCATGCCGACAACCCTCAAAGAAATGCATTTAGACACTGCTAGTCAAGATGATTTCTTAAAAGTTGGCCGCCAAGCAACCATGGCAGGCGAAACCATCCATCAGATGCCATTTGTTATCAGCCCAGAAGATGTGGCTGCAGCCTTGGTTGCTGTTGATGCCTATGTCACTAGTCGATAAGGACGTGCTGCTTTAAAACGATTGCTAACTAGATTTTTCGAATCATCAAAAAAACCGCAAGACCAGTGAGTCCTTGCGGTTTTTACAGGTCAATCAGTCTCTTACTTTGATTGCACAAGAGCTTTTATTTTGCTACTATTAATTTATTAGATGATAAAGAATAGACATTAGGACTCTTGGATAGAAAGTGATTTATGACATGTTTAAAAGACAACAAAAGAGGGCAGAGTTTATGGGCTGTCTTCAATCATTGTATAATGAGAAAGAGCTTAACTTAAGTCAATCTTTTAGGGAAAAGTTGATTTGGGCAGCTAAAGGGCTTGATTCTGGAGATAGGCTGAGTTACTTAGCTTACCAATTATATCCCTATCTTATGGAAGAAATGAAAAGAGAAGAGGCTAATCATAACCCTCAGTTCTTAAAAGCTAAAAAGTACCTCGAGAAGATCAGATGGCGATATAATGTGGGCTCTGTATGGGGTTGGCCTTTCTCTAGTTAAAGCTAGCAGTTATTTATAGGAGTTAAAAACCAGTCTAGGGATATATTCCTAGACTGGTTTTGATTATGGTGCTTACTGTTGGTTGGTAATAGCACTTTTAGCGGGGTCATTGTGGGCAATACGGCTGGCAGCTGCTGCCGCAATAGCGCTAACAATATCATCTAAAAAGGTATGGCAGGATTTCCCGTCTTTGTGGTTGAGTTTGTCAACAATCCCTGGTTTTGTCTTGTCCAGATAACCGTAATTGGTAAAGCCGATGGAACCATAGAGGTTAACAATGGATAAGGCCAAGATTTCATCAATCCCATACAGCCCTTGGTCGGTTTTTAAGATAGTAAGGAGCGGCTCAGACAGCTGGTCGGTTTCAGCCAATTTATCCAATTCAACCCCAGTGATAATGGCGTTTTGTACTTCTCGTTTTTCAAGAACCGCTTCAACACTCTCTAAACATTCTGCCATGGTCAAATTGGGGATATAATTATTTTGCAAAAAAAGCACCAGCTCTGCAATAGCTTCTAAAGAAACCCCTCGTTCAGCTAGTAATTGATAAGACACTTCTCGTAATTGATGGTCAGTTGTCATGTGAGACCTCCTTTTTCTTTATTGTAACATAAATGAGCTACCAAGTAATCAAAAGGAGGGCTTGTCAGCAATTGAACTTGAGAACCACTTGTAAAACGATTACAATAGGGTTGTATAACGGTCCAAAATAACTAGTTGTTTGTCCAAACTTAGGGACTAGAAAAGAGATTGCTATGACAAAACGACAGCTCCGCTGGCTTCTTTTAGTGATTTTTGGGTTAATAGTGTTGGTATTTTGTTGGCATAGCAGAGCAGTCACCCCAGACAAGCCTCATCCATCAGCTCTTTCGGCTCATCAGACAATCGTTTTCCCAAAAGAAACGAACGGGTTGCCTGGTCAAGCCCAACTCAAATCAGGCCAATTAGTGGAAAAAGATGGAAAACAATATCGTACCTTGTCTGCGTCATTGCCTCAACAGTCTGGGAAGATTTATTTTTACTGTCAGGTATCAGAAATAGGAGATAAAAAGGGTATTAAAAAGATTTTGGCGGCAGGTTATCAAGCTGGGAAGAACCATGTGTTTGACGGTCAGTTGCAGTTCTATTTACCTGAAGAGAATCTGATTCATTTCACGGTATCAGGAAAAATCTTTGCTCAAACCAAGCTTAAGAAGGTAACAGCTCAGTCAAAACCAACTGATGAAGTAGGGGTTTACGAGATTCAAGTTGTCGCTAAAAATGCTTTAATAGATTCCTTGCTAGACCACCAGGACTTGGTTTATTAGTTGGGTAACTGCTAAACCACTTGTGAGAAGTTTTGGTTGTTCATCTTCAGTAAAGGGCTTTTGTGTTATAATGAAGCAATCTATTGTGAACAAGGAGGCCTTGTAATGATTCAAAAAGTTGGTATTGTCAGTTTATCAAGTGGCATTTTAGGCGAGGAAATGGTCAAACATGAGTTAGACTTGGGCATCAAACGGTTGAAAGCTTTAGGACTCGATCCTGTCTTTTTGCCAAATGCTTTAAAAGGTCTAGAGTATGTGAAAGACCATCCAGAAGCTAGGGCTGCTGATCTTCTTGAAGCTTTTGCAGACTTATCTATTGACATGATTTTATGTGCTATCGGCGGGGATGACACCCATCGTCTGTTGCCTTACCTTTTTAGTGATAGACAACTCGAAAAGGTTGCTCGGCAGAAGGTCTTTCTTGGCTTTTCAGACACAACCATAAACCATCTCATGCTTCACAAGTTAGGACTTAAAACTTTTTACGGTCAATCTTTCCTGGCAGATATTTGTGAACTGGAAGAGGAGATGTTGCCCTATTCCTTAGTCTATTTTAAGGAATTAATCGAGACAGGCAGTATTGCAGCTATTAGACCAAGTGACGTGTGGTACGACGAGCGGACAGATTTTAGCCAAGCAGCCTTGGGGACTAAACGAGTGGTCCACTCCAATCAAGGATTTAAATTATTGCGAGGTTCAGCCCAATTTAGCGGAGAGATTTTAGGGGGCTGTTTAGAATCCCTTTATCAGCTATTTGATGGGTCACGGTATGCAGACAGTGTGACCCTGTGCCAGCAATATGCGTTATTCCCTTCTCTGGCGGACTGGGAGGGCAAAATTCTCTTACTTGAAACAAGTGAAGAAAAGCCAAGCCCAGAGCTTTATCGTCTTATGCTCGAAACCTTGAAAGAAACCGGCATTTTTGATGTCATTTCAGGTGTTCTGGTCGGTAAACCTATGGACGAAACCTACGATGACGATTATCAAAACATTCTTTTAGAGGTCATTGATACCGATATTCCTATTTTGGCTAACCTTTCTATTGGGCATGCTACTCCAAGAGCCATTGTACCATTTGGAGTGAAGGCTTTTGTGGATGCAGACCAGCAACTTATTCGTTTTGACTGTTAGAATGATGGAATGTTTACTTATAACTTGACCAGACACCAGTAATGTAAGCAGACGTCGAGATAAGTCATCGAAAAGGTAGAGACCACTAGAGAAAGGAACTATTAAAGGTATTTTTCTTTTGGTCACTGTTCATGCCCAAAAGACTTCAACTGTTATTCAGGAAAGTTAAAGGGCTATTTAGGAAAAAACGATACTATTTTTGTGAAAATCAATTATCATAAGTTTGTCGAGGTTGCAACGAGACAAATATTGAAAAATAGGAGTATTTCTTATGGATACAAAAATCATGCAACAATTTAAAATGATACCTAACGCTACCCTTGCACACATTGAGGGAGGAACTGGTTGGGGAGATGTCTTCCTAGGTCTTTTTGGTGGCCTATCAAAATCTCCTACTTTAGAAGAATTAAATGGTGGTCGAACTAAAAACTTTCGCGCTTGCACCTGTAGTCCTTACGGAACAGGTGGAACACCTAACGCCTGTAACATTTGTTAAATAAAACTAAGGAGAGATAACAATGACAATATATTATAAAGGAAAACCAGCTAAGGTTTGGGAAATTGGGCGCCAAACCCCACAACCCGATTGGGTTAAGGAAGGGTTTCAGAAAAATTATATTGTTTGGCTAGATAATCATATCAGGGTTCTCATGGCGGGTCTAAATCCTTCCACAACAACCAACTTAAAGATTGGTGCAACAGGAACAGTAGGTGGTGGTTTTGCAGGCTACGGAATGTATGTGCTCGGTTATCCAGGTGATTTTTTAGACATTACAAATCATCGTATTGTCTCAGCCAAAACCTTCCATAAACAATACAAAAAGATAGAGGATAACTAACCATTGGGAATTGGCCAGTAATTGTTCATCTACCACAAAAAAGTTAGTCATTCTTTTTAGAAGAGGACTTAGTTCTGTACTAGGCAGAGCTAGGTCCTTTTTATGTTGCCTTGATAGGCTTGTTAGTAGACATCAATGGTTACTAATAATGAGATGTTCTGGTTTATCTGCGAGAGAGTGAGAGGTGACTAAACCCTACTTGATTTTTCGTATTAGCTGAGAATTATAGGAGAATGTCCCATTTTCTTTTTTAGGATTTAGCAAAGGGGACAGTTAGCCCTTGACTTGGGTTAGGAGTTTGTCTCATAGCTTCTAACCTTAATAGCATGGCATAATCAAAGAAATAGCTTTCACCCTTCAGAATAGTTTTAGTAAGAGATACCATGACTGTCATGATCCTGGCAAGACTGATTAATCTCAATGGTGACTTCCTGGATATGATGTTTTTTTAAAATCTGATGAATGCTTTGCCGGCAAGTTTTGTCATCAGAGCAATGGGCATTCGTGAGACAAATATGAATAGTAGCCCTGTTGTCTAGCCCATCAAGTGACCAGATGTTTAGCTGGTGAATATGTTTTAGGAAACAAAGTGCAGCTAATGCACCTTGCAAGGCTTCATAGGAAATGCTTTGAGGAAGGGCTCCAAGTAAGATAGTCATAGTTTCCTACATTTTAGGAAGGGCCTTGGACAAGATAAAGATTGCAACTAGAAGAGATAAACGAGGGTATAAAATATACCACTCACGAACCCTTAGGACGAGCGAGACCAGAATAACACCTAGCCAGCCAAGGATATCTTCTAAAAAATGCAAGCTAAGCAGGATTTCGGTAGCTGCCTGACCTGAATTGACAATGAAACTGACGGCAAGATTAATCACAATAGCAAAGATTCCTAAAACAAGTGTCCCTTGGCTATCAACAGTAGGAGGATGCCACAATTTTGGAAAATTAATGAGGACGACACCAACCGACCCCTCCTATTAAGACAAGACCCGTGAGTAAGGCACTCAATAATCGGAAGCTATGATTCCCAATGGTAAATTGGTTGTCTTTTGGCCGATGGGCATAGCAATCAAGCCAGGCAGATAAACCAATAGCTAAAGCATCTCCAAAATTGTGAATGGCATCAGCCCAAACCGACCCCGAGAAAAAGAGGTAAGCAAAGATTATTTCAATCATAGCAAAGCCAAGATTAAGCCAGAAAACGAGCTGGATATTTCTAGAAGCTGTCATAGTGACCTCCTTTTTGTTATACTTAGGTGTGACCTCATCTTTATTATCTATGTTAAACGGAAAGGTTACTAGAATTAAACCACTAAAACTGTTCTTTGTTCTTTAGTTAATAAATTCTACAAAATGTCCCCGAATGATTTCTGATCGACGTGTACAAAAAAACAAGGTAAGTCATCTACACTGCCTTTTTAAACCTTTTGAATGCCAAGAGCTATGCCCGCATGACCGTTCAAGATGTTATTGACGTGGCGAATGTGGGACGGTCAACTTTTTATGCCCATTATGCAAGCAAAGAAGCGTTCCTAGAACAATTATGCCAAGAACTCTTTCATCATCTCTTTCACCAGCAACGAAAAATAGGTCTTGAAGATTATGTCAAACATATTTTAGGACATTTTAGGGACAATAAAGGCAGCGTTGCTAGTCTTCTAATAGCAAAAGAGCCTTATTTCTCCTAAAGCTAGGTGCAGAGTTAGAACATGATGTCTATCTACAACTAGTAGCCGCACGAGAAACACATGTCTCTAATGAGGTCGTTCTGAACGATGGTTCAAGCCAGTACCTACAAGAAGCACTGGCATAGACGTTCAATGACAGTCCAAACTATTATAAAGTGTTAGGAGCAAGTCAACTTAATCCAGCACCCTTTCCTAAAACAGGAGATATTTTATATAGTGGACTTGATGAGCTAGGAAGAACTCGCGCTGCCAGAGGAATGTTACCTACGAAAATGTAGCAGCGAGCTACGGCGTTAGACAATCGTTTGGTAAAAATCAAAACCCTTTAGGCTGGACAGGAAATCCTAACCATGTGAAATACAGGATTGAATGGTTAAATGGTTTAGCATACGAAGGTGATTTTTGGAACAGAAGTCCTTTGATTGCTGACAGTCTCGGTGGTGATGCTCTTATGGTCAATGCCATTACAGGTAGTCGAACTCAAAATGTCGGCGGACGTGATCAAAAAGGTTTTATGCGTTATACTGAACAAAAAGCTCAAGAATGGCTAGAGGCAAACCGAGATAGTTATCTCTACGATGAAGCAGCTCCAGTCTATCAGGGCGATGAATTAGTTCCACGAGCTGTTGTGGTATCTATGCAATCTTCTGATAAATCAATTGATGAAAAGTGTTGGTTTACAACACTGCTAATGGTTGGACCATTAACTATAACGACGGTACTGTCGCTCAATAATAAACTCTAAAAAGTCAAACCTCTGCTCACCAGGTTTGACTTTTTGTAGCAAATGAGAAATTCGTTTACTTATAAAAAATAAAGAAAATAGAGGTAGGCTGTATCACCAGAGGGATCTGTAGCTTTTTTTAAAGAGGGGGAACGCTGCAACTTCCCTAACGTCGTTAACCATATCAGTGGGGGGAATTCAAAAGTTAAATTATCAAACATATTGACAACTATTTTAACGAGTGATATCATTAACTAGTTAACAACTGGTTAATTTTTTCTTTTTAAAGGAGTTTTATGAAAAAATATGTCTCACTCATGGCTCTGGTCACGAGTTTATTAGTGGTTACTGGTTGCGGAAAGGCAGCCAAACCCAAGCAACAGGACAAGGGAATGACTGTTGTTACTAGTTTTTATCCAATTTATGCCATGACCAAAGAAGTGTCGGGTGATTTAAATGATGTTAGAATGATCCAATCAGGCGCAGGTATTCATTCCTTTGAGCCGTCAGTTAATGATGTGGCAGCCATCTATGATGCGGATTTATTTGTTTACCATTCGCATACTCTAGAATCTTGGGCGCGCGACTTGGATTCCAACTTAAAGAAATCTACGGTTGATGTGTTCGAAGCATCAAAACCATTGACTTTGGAAAGAGTAACAGGGCTAGAAGATATGGAAGTCACAGATGGTATTGACCCAGCAACTCTTTATGACCCCCATACTTGGACGGACCCTATCCTGGTTGGCGAAGAAGCCCTCAATATCGCTAAAGAATTGAGCCGCTTAGACCCTAAACATAAAGCCTATTACACTAAAAATGCTAAAGCTTTCAATCAGAAAGCGGAGCGGTTGGCAGATGTCTATGGTAAAAAATTTAAAAAGGTCACCTCAAAAACGTTTGTCACCCAGCATACGGCTTTTTCTTATTTGGCAAAGCGGTTTGGTTTGAAGCAGTTAGGGATTTCGGGAATTTCACCAGAGCAAGAACCCTCTCCTCGTCAATTAAGTGAAATCCAAGATTTTGTCAAAGAATATAAGGTTAAGACCATTTTCGCAGAAGACAATGTTAGTCCAAAGATTGCCCATGCCATTGCGAAGTCAACTGGAGCTAAGGTCAAAACCTTAAGTCCACTAGAAGCAGCTCCAAGCGGAGATAAGTCCTATTTGGATAACCTTCAAGCCAACATGGAAGTTCTTTATCAACAATTAAAGTAAAGGGAGATGACAAGTGAAAAAGAAATATATTTACATCAGTTCAGTAGCCGCTATTTTACTAGCTAGTCATATTGGGAGTTACCAACTTGGTAAACATCAAGCTGACTCGGCTACCAAAGACAATGCAATTGCCTATATTGATGGTGGAAAAACCAAGGCTAAGGCACCTAAAGCAGATAAAACCCCTGACCAAATTAGTCAGGAAGAAGGCATTTCGGCAGAGCAAATTGTGGTTAAAATTACCGATCAAGGTTATGTAACGTCACATGGTGATCACTACCATTACTACAATGGTAAAGTTCCTTACAATGCCATTATCAGCGAAGAATTGTTGATGACAGATCCTAATTACCATTTCAACCAATCTGATGTTGTGAATGAGATTTTAGATGGTTATGTGATTAAAGTGGATGGTAAGTATTACGTTTACCTCAAACCAGGAAGCAAACGTAAGAACATTCGGACTAAGCAGCAAATAGCAGAGCAAGTTGCCAAAGGGACTAAGGAAGCTAAGGAAAAAGGGTTAGCCCAAATTACCCACCTCAGCAAGTCAGAGGCTGAAGCAGTAAATGAAGCCAGAAAAGAGGGCCGTTATACTACTGATGATGGTTATATCTTTAGTCCGACAGATGTCATTGATGATATGGGAGATGCTTATTTAGTGCCGCATGGAAGTCATTTCCACTACATTCCTAAAAAAGATTTATCTCCAAGTGAATTGGCAGCGGCCCAAGCCTATTGGAGCCAAAAACAAGGCGTAGCTGCTAAGCCAACTGGTTATCGCCCTGCTCCGATGCCAAATCCGGGGATCACACCAAATCCTGGATCTCTGCCAACAACTGGTGGTGATTACCCAGCAACTCCTATCCCAAATGGGACTTCACCAGTTGCAGGGAACCCAAGTGCAGCCTTTCATGGGAAATCCTTTACAGAACTGTTAAACCAATTGCATGGTTTGGACAAAAAATATCGTCATGTTGAAGAAGACGGACTTATTTTTGAACCAACTCAGGTGACAAAGGCCAATGAATTTGGTTATGTGATTCCTCATGGTGACCACTATCATATTATTCCAAGAAGCCAATTATCAGCTCTTGAAATCACCTTGGCTGACCGTTACCTTGCAGGAGAAACCCAAGACAATACTACTAACAAACCCAAACCAGCAGAACAGTCTCATTCTGATAAAGAAGTTTTTCATAACTTCCTTGGTCATCGTATTAAAGCTTACGGCAAAGGGTTAGATGGCAAACCTTATGATACGAGCGATGCTTATGTCTTTAGCAAGGAATCCATTGATTCCGTTGACAAATCAGGAGTGACAGCTAAACACGGTAATCATTTCCACTACATGGGATTTGGAGAACTTGAGCAAAGTGAATTGGACCAAGTTGCTGATTGGTTAAAAGCTAAGGGCCAAGCAGATACGATTGCAGCATCCCTAAGTCAATCAGAAGGTAAAGAAACAATGCTCTTTGATGCCAAGAAAGTTAGCCGTAAGGTGACTAACGGTGGCAAAATTGGCTATATGATGATAAAAGACGGCAAGGATTATTTTTATGATCGTGACCATCTAGACTTAACTCAAATTGCTTTTGCTGAACAAGAGCTAATGTTGAAAGACAAAGACCATTATCGCTATGATATTGTTAAGACAGCTATTGAACCAAAACTTGCTGTAGAAGTATCAAGCTTACCAATGCATGCTGGAAATGCTAGCTATGATACAGGTAGTTCATTTGTTATTCCTCATATCGACCACATTCACGTGGTTCCTTATTCATGGTTAAATAGTGACCAAATTGCAACTATTAAATATGTGATGCAGCATCCTGAAGCACGTCCTAATATTTGGTCTAATCCAGGACACGAAGAAGTTGGAACAGTAATTGCTAATGTCACTCCTGCTGACAAACGTGCTGGTATGGAAAATTGGCAAATTATTCACTCTGCTGAGGAAGTTCAAAAAGCGATTGCAGAAGGCCGCTTTGCAACACCAGATGGTTATATTTTTGATCCACAAGATGTTTTAGCTAAGGGAACTGTTGTCTGGAAAAATGGTTCGTTTAGTATTCCAAGGGCAAAGGGAAAATCCCTTAGAACCTTTTATAAAGAAGATTTAACAGAGACTGAATGGTTAAAAGCTCAAGAATTATTGGCTCGGAAAAAAGCTGTGTCAGCTTCAGATGTGGAAAAAGGAGATAATTCACCAACAACACCAGTACCTACTGCGCCAGCTAATACCCCGGAATCAAGCATAGATAAGATGGAAGAAATAGACGAGCCAAAATCTTTCATTGACAGTCTGCCAGATTATGGTTTGGATAAGGCAACTTTAGAAGACCATGTCAATCAATTAGCTAAAAAGGCAAATATTGACCCTAAATACTTAATTTTCTTACCAGAAGGTGTTCAATTCTATGACCAGACAGGAGCTATCGTCTTGTACGATATTAAAACCCTTGAAAAAATTAAATAGGCTTTGTTGGTTAGTATCAAATAAAGATGATGTAAAGTTCGTTAGCTATGTATATTCTTGTCTATAAAAAGACTACAGATTAACTTTTTAATATGTGCGTAGTTTGTCACTTCAGTATTGATAGAGTAATATAATTTTAATATTGTAACTAGTTAAGAGTAACAGTAAAATCAAGCAATTATTTTCTTGTTAAGTTATAATAGAAATATATATTTATAATAAAATGAGGATTTTTAGTTCTTCTTAGACTAGATCAATCGTAAAGGAGTGAATAAATAATGACAGGAAAACAAAAATTGTTACTAATCTTTTTAAGTCTTGGGTTTATTTCATTACTCGTGGGTTGTTCAATGTTACAAGATATGAGTGATTTTAAGGAAAAGAACTTTGAGACAAAGAAAGAAGCTCAACAGTTGATTACAAATGGATGGATTCCTAAAGAAATACCTCAAAATGCTAGTCATATACAGGTTGTATATAACATTGATACAAATGTTGTCAATGGTCGGTTTGACAGTAAGCCTAGAGAAATAAAAAAACTGTTAAGTACTCTGAGTAAAACATCTTCGACTAGATTTCAGACGGAAACAAAGGCACTAACTTCAGAATATAGGAAAGTAAGTGTAGCTATATCAAAAAAACCTTCTGATTATTATCAAAATGAGGACTATATATTTGTCGTAAAGAATCACCGGGTGTACTTTTTTAGACGTATTAAATAGATGATTAAAGTTAGTTTTCATTAAATGAAATGATTTTGTTTTTACTTATCTAAATATTTAACTAGCTTTGACAGATGTAACAAAAATTTTTAGTGCTAGAAATTAGCTATTTGGAAACTAGTAAAAAGAATCTGGGATAAAAAGGATAGGCTCCCCTTATAGTAGACAGTGAAAAAACAAAAATTCACTAGAAACTATAAGGGGAGTTTTCGTACTGAAAAGGCAATACTTTTCTGTACAGATTTTATAAAGTGCTTTTTTCTAAATGACTAAACGTTTAGTCATGGGTGTCTGGTAGTTGAGGTAGCTGTGAATGCGGTGGTGATTCCACCAGTGGACAAATTCCATTTTGAAAGCACGATAGGTACTTTCAGAGACGGCATTGTCGTATGGACAACCTGCTTGACTAAGAGAGCGGGGATTCTGAAGGCTTTCAACATGTCATCAATCAAAGTATGATCAAACGCCTTCCCACGATCTGAATGGAATAGCTTGACCTTGATCAGAGCGTAAGGGATGCTCTGAATCGCTTGTTTGACCAATTCTGCGGTATTGTACCAACCAACTGACAGACCGATGATTTCACGATTGAAGAGATTAATAATCAAGCAAACATAAGCCCAGCCATTACCGACACGAACGTAGGTTAAGTCTGTCACTAAAGCTTTTAGAGGCTTTTCTTGATGAAATTGTCTGGCTAAGTGATTAGGAATAGCTGCCTCATTCTTCCCTTTTGAATATGGCTTGAAGGCTGCTTTCTGATAAACGGATACTAAGTTGAATCTGTGCATGATGCGACGAATCCGACGATGAGATAGCTGGATGCCTTCATTTTCCAAACATTTCTTGATTTTCCTAGCCCCGTATCTGGCCTTACTTTCGAGAAAAATAGCTTTGATATTTTTTTCAAGTTCCGCTTCAGAGACTGGTTTAACAGCCTTGTAGTAATAGCTAGAACAAGGAATCTTAAACCAACGACACATGGCTGAAATGCTATATTTGTCTTTGTTAGCAGTGATTACTTCTCTTTTCGTGCCATAATCACCGCCGCTTGCTTTAAGATGTCTAACGCATTTCAAGCTCTCTGTTTCGTTTTCTGAGCTTAATCAACTCTCGTTGGTTATCACTTAGATTATCAATTGACTTAAATGATCCAGTTGTTTTTGCCTGATGAGCCCCCTTATCGAAGGTTGATGGGGTCAACTCGTATTTTTTAATAAGCTCACTTCGTTTCATACCAGCCTGGTGGAGGTCAACGATTTCTTGCTTAAAGTCTTAGGTGAAATGGCGACGTATTTTTTAGTCATATCTTTTCTCCTATTTTCTTTAGTGTAGAACACTTTATAAGACTGTCTAGTTTAGTGTAACCTATTCAGATACATAAACTATAGCATTTTACCTCGATTCCTTAAGTTGACTCCATTATATTACTATATAGTATTAAAATCAAGTGTTTCCCATTAAAGTAGTTGATTATTATCGAACGGTTTTGGTGAGAGAGGGAGATTTATGGTAGAATAAACTCAAAATGGTAATGGAATAGCGGGAAAACAGCAGCTAAGTACACTTAGAAGCGAGGCTACAGATGGATCTTTACACACCAGTTGTTGACAAACTGACAGACTTAGGGATTGCGTTTGAGGTTGTTGAGCATGAACCTGCCTTGACCACAGAACAAGCAGACAGCTTTATCGAAGGTATTGACGGTGTTCGCACGAAGACCATGTTTTTGACCAATAAAAAGAAAACATAGTATTATTTACTGATTATGGTTGATCAAAAACAACTGGATATGGACCGCTTCAAGGAGTTAGCAGGGGCAAATAGAATTCGGATGGCATCAGCAGATAGCCTCTATGATAAAATGCTTCTTCCACCAGGCGTGGTTTCACCATTTGGACTGTTAAATAATAGAGATAAGGATATCTTGGTCTATATTGACCACGACATCATGCCAGAAAAACGCATGAGTTTCCATCCAAATACCCCGGATTTGGTAAGGTTTATAGAGTCATTAGGATATGACGTGCATGTGATCAATTTGTAGTAGATTAAGAAAAAAGAAAAGCCTATATCACTAAAATGGAACGTTAGTGATATGGGCTTTTTAGTCGTTTTTACGAGAATGGTGCATAGATTGGATGGTTAAAAACTTTCTTAAATTTAGAAGACTCTTTAACAGTTTTTATAGTGGCTTCTCATCAGTAGGTGGAGTGTATTCTAAAAGATCACCAGGTTGGCAGTCTAGTACTTTGCAAATTTTTGAGAGCGTTCCAAATCGAATTCCTTTAGCTTTTCCTGTTCTCAAAATAGATAAATTAGCTTCTGTAATGCCTATTTTCTCAGCTAATTCTTTTGAAGTTATTCCTTTAGCTTTTAAAAGGCTATCTAAGGTTACGTGGATATTATCCATATTAAATAATACTTTCTGAATCATCTTTTGACAGTTTGCCATTTTTAAAAATCAAATAACCAGAGAAGGCACAAATGGCAATAATAATATTAGTCAAGTAACTTCCATGTGAGAAGTCGAAAAGGCTACTCATATCGTTCAGGTTAAAATAAGTTTGAATAAGATTAATGCTGAGTTGTAGTAGAACGATAAAGATGTTAAAAAGGCAAATTTTTAAACTATTTTGACTATTACTGGTCGTAAAATAAGTATTCTGGCTAAGGTTGGTCATAATATATCGAAAATACTTTGCTGAAAAGCTATGGCATAATAAAATAAGGATGGCTACAACAAGGGTGTATATGGTAAAACCTAGGACTAGAGGCTGATTTAAATCAATTCCTATCTTAAGTTCCGTAATACTATCTTTGAAAGCAATCGTAAAGAAAATGCCTATGAATACAAAAAATGTACAGATAAGAAATAAATACTGTAAAAAAGTAGCACAGATAGCTAAAAAACGAAAGACAGTTTTTTCCATAAGGACACCTCTATTATTGTTTTACGATAATTTATTTTCCAAAATTATTATAAAACAATAATTTTTATTTGTAAAGAAGTTTTTAGACAATATATCTGTTTATTTTCTATCCCCTACCTTTAAAGGCACGCTCTGCCATGCGTTGGATTTTTATGGTGGAATTGTTCTGATAGATGACGCCGTTTACCAAGGCACCGTGAGCATATAAATTGGGCATGACGCCATATTTTGGCGATAGAACTTGCGCTGTTTCTGGTAAAATGGTAAGTCCGCCCTGAGCATCTAGTTGACAAAGGCGCTGATTGATGAGTGATTGGAGAAGAGGTGTTGCTGATGAGAGATTAGCGGGTGTCAAGTGATAGCCAGTTGCATTGATGATGCGATTGACAAAAAACTTATCTGTCTTAGTAATGATCGTAAATCCCTGATCAGTCGATGTGATATTTGAAACATCATCAATCGTCGTTAGTCTATTTTGCTTGAAAGCCTCTAACAGTACTTTAGCAGAATCATCTGGCATGGGATTGCGCAAGTTGACAATGGCTTTTCCATAAGTCTCTTGATAAGCTTTGCGATCATCTAAGGACATGTAGGGCCACAAATCAGTCAACCAGACCGTTATTCTTGAGGCTAGTTGCTGTAAAAGATAAAGCTCTTTAGGATGTTCAACGGCTAAAGCAATGCCCTCTTGACCTGGAGCTAAAACCTGTTTAGTTGCCTCTTTCCAACTCTTAAAACCCAGTGCTTGTAACTCGCTTGACAACAAGTTGTCAAAGGTAGTCAAAGTAAAGGAATGCTCAGCTTGGGTGAGCAGTTGGTTGAGCGTTTCGTCTGTGAAAAACTGCCAATCAATGACAGGCCCCTCTAAAATACGCACTGTTGGAAAAACGTTTGACCGAGAAAAAGCTTGAATAGAAGCTTTTGTATCACTGACAAGCCATTTAATCACATCAATGGCAGCCAGCCCTGTCCCGATGACAGCAACCATCTGCCCATCAAACTCATCTCTGGCAAATTGTTTCAGAGGGTAGGGATCAGCATGGTAGCCAGGAACCCCTTCTAGTTCATAAGGGTCTAACACCGGTAAGGCCCCACAAGCAAGATGAATCTCATCAAAAAAGACTGGCAAATTGTTAGGAGTTGCCCCTTCTTCCAGCTCTACTTGCCACTGTTGCTGCTGAGGGAAATAATGGATGTCCTCAACTCTAGATGTTACAACCTTAACAGGAAGTTGGTTTAACAGGGATTTTGCTCTCTCAGATAAATACTTTCCGTAAAGAGCTCTTGCGACATAAGATTGGTTAGTACTATAGCCATTTTCTCTTAACCATACCATGAAATCGCTCATGTTGCGATAATCAAACGAAATATCGTCAATAGGAGAATTTATCAAGGCCAAGTCCACATCTTCTTGAAAAGGAATCCCTTTCCCAAAGTGGTGAGAATCATCAAAACAGAGAATCTCCATACTCGCTAAAACGTCTTCTGACTGATGAGAAAGGGCCAGCAAAACAGCCAAACCACTCACTCCCATGCCTACAATCCCAATTGTTTTTTTCACCAAATCATCCTCCTTACTCTTATCATAGCACAAAAATAGAATTGCCAGCGGATAAAGCCTGATTTTTACTAAAAGTTGTCTCTGTTACCCTCTCTATTAGAAGTGACAAAGACCGTTAACGAATGCGCCTTAATCCATCATTTTCAAGCTCAAACACCTTTTGACAGACCTCATCAATAAAACACTGGTCATGCGATACACTGATAATGGCACCGGGGTATTCTCTTAGTAGCTGTCGAATCAAAGGTTGACTTGTTGGTGAAAAGTGCCTTGTCGGTTCGTCTAATATGAGGATGGGATACTTGGCTAATACCATTTTGGCAAGGAAAAGCTTGCCCTGTTGCCCACCAGATAAGTTTCCAATAGGATGCCCAATTTCCTGCCGCGTGAATTGTAAACTAGCTAAGAGTGTTCTGATTTCCGTCGAAGAAGATGAACTAGCGTGATCAGATAAAAACGTTAGTGCTGTTTGGTCGAGATTGAGATCCTCAGCATAGGTTTGAGGCATAAAGCCAACAGGATACTGACGAGATAAGTCGTTTAGGATGATGCTTAGAAGATTACTTTTTCCAATGCCATTTGCTCCTGTGATGACTAGTTTGTCTTGTCCCCAAATCGTTAGGTCAATACTTTGGTAAGTAAAGGGAACAAGTTGCTCTTCCCACTTTAAAATCACTTTGTTTGAGGCGAGTGGGTGAATATCGGAAAAGAAAAGGTTAATACGGTCTGGGTTTTCAGGAATATCGTGAAATCCTTGTCTTTCTTTTTCATACCGTTTTTCCTGTGATAAGACATTTTTAAGTTTTTTGGCTAACAAGCGACCTGCCACATCGTTTTTAGTATGTCGGAGTTGATGCTCAACGCTTTGATGAATACGATGACTTTTTGCTAATTTAGCAGCATGCTCTGAACGTTCCTTGAGGGCTAACTGGGTTTGCCGTTCAAAGGTTTCCTGTCGCCAGGTTTTATAACTGTCATAACTGCCTTTGAAATAAGTAGCGCGTGGTTCTTGCCGTTTTTTAAGCAATTCTAGATGAAGGATAGCAGTTGCGGTTTGACTGAGAAAATGTTCATCGTGGGAGATGAAAATAACCGTCTGTTGCGTTTTTGCGATAAACTGAGCTAACCAATTTAGCGAGTCCAAATCGAGATTGTTGGGAGGTTCATCTAAAAAGAGGCAGTCAGGTTGATTGGCTAAAAGAGTTAACAGGTAGAGTTTGAGCTGTTGACCGCCAGAGAGGTCCTTGAGGTGTAAATTTTCTTTGAGCATAGGCTCAATTGCCAAATGAAACTGCTGGGCTAGCTGGTAAAAAACGTTAAAATCAACGGTATTATTATCAAGATCAGTATAAATGAAGTCGGCAACCGTCATATCTAATTCGTGTTGTGGAATGATCTGTGGCAGATAAGCTACTCGGTCAAACTCTAACTGAACCTGACCAGACAGAGTGGCATAGTCGTTAATCAGTTCAGGATCAAGGAATGCCTGGAGTAAGGTAGACTTCCCTGTGCCTTCATAGCCGATAATGGCCATTTTATCCCCCGGCTGAACCTTAAACGTTACATCTTTGACCAAGTTCTTTAAATCTTTGTGGTGGGTTAAGGTTATCATTGTGGTTTTCAGCATAATTGCCTCGCTTTCTCTAACAAAAAATCTCCCTACCTTAACAAGTAGAGAGATAGAGAGTTTCTTTATTAGACGTCGCTAAAAAAGGATAATGAATCCTGTTTGTTTTAAAAAAGAAGCACACTAAAAACACTAAACTTGATAAGGTTATCAATAGATGTGTTCTTAGTTGTCCATGGCTCCTTAACCTCCGTGTAATGACTACCTTCATTCTAGCACTTGTTAAAAAGGGTGTCAAACGATGACAAACAAGGCGTCTAGGAACTCGCCACTTTAGTGGATATAATAATCTTGTAATTTAGCCTTATTGAGACGATAGGTGGATTGACCAATTTTTTCAATATAGTTTTCGTCCTGAAAATCCTTAAGGACTTGTAGGAGGTGACGGTAACTCGTTCCAAGATAATCAACCACATTAACGTGTTTCTCGGAGTAGACAGCCTTGTGTGACATGTCAATCATAAAAGTCGCCAGACGATATTTCAAATCATAGCTTTGATTCTTCACAAAATGATGCGTCCTATCCAATAATTTTTTTCCAATAAAACGGTTCAGTTCGATTAAAAACTGCTTATCTGAAAAGAGATGGTTTTCCACAAGGTTTTTGGGAATAGCCAGAACACAGGTCTCACCAATAGAAATAACCTGTTTTGTTTCCTCCTCGATTCCTAAAAAAGTGAGTTCACCAATCCAATCATTCGCACTTAGGAAATGAATAAAAATGTCCTTACCATGTTCGGTAGAGTGATAAATTTTCGCGCGCCCATCAAGAATGTAATAAAGATGAGTGAGTGTTTGATTCGCCTTAATAATAGCAGTGTTATGCTGGAAAATCTGAACACGGCTTTTGGCAATAACCTCTTTTGAGACGAGGCTATAGATGGATTCAGTCATATTTCCCTCCTAACTATGAGATATCTCATAGTTATTATACGAGAATTTGTCTAAAATAACAGAAAAGGAGGATGAGATGGTAAAAAAAGTTTTCTTATCACTAGGATGTTACCTGTTGATAGCATTTGGTATTAGCTTGACCATAAAAGCAGCTATTGGAGTTAGTAGTTTTAATGCCTTAAATGTTGCCTTGTCAGAATGGAGTCATCTAGAAGTAGGAACAGTGACAGGTTGTTTAAATGGTTTTTTTCTTGTTGTGAGTTATTTGTTGGATGATAAAAAGAGTAAAAAAGAGTACAGCCTGATGATCTTATCTATCTGCTGCTTGAGTTATGCAATCAATCTTTTTGTCTATGGGATGTTTCCCTATTTGAAGGTAACATCTTATGGGGTAAAACTCTGCCTTTTTCTCGTAGGGATTTGTCTAGCAGGATACGGCACAGGGAAAATACTCTATTATGGAGTGTTAACTTTTCCAATAGAAAAATGTTGTCAGCTATTGGAATACAGGCTGCAAAAGCCATTTTCTTATTTTAGGTATGGCATTGACATGATTTGTGTCACTTTGTCGCTGTTGATTTCATTGACCGCTCAATTACCCCTATTTGTGAGAGAAGGCACGATTATCAGTTTAGTGTTATTATCTTATGTGATAGGAAAAGCAAAAGAATAAGGAGACATTATGGAAACAGTAGTAACATATGAAAAGCAAGGAATGTTACCAAAGGTTGATAAGTATATTTTGTTATCAACATCACCTCGAAGAAAAGACTTATTAACCTTTTTAAACCCAGAGATCATGTCTGTTTATGTTGATGAAAGGGCCATTCAAGACCACTATATGAAGGTCTTTAACGACGAGCCATTTTTAATGAGAGCTGCAAAATCTTGCTGCGAATTAGCAAAAGCCAAATCACAAACAACCATCGCAAAAGGGGCCCTTTACCTGTCAGCAGATACCATTATTGTTTCGGAAGACCGTGTATGTCATAAACCACAAACAACAGCAGAAGCAGTGGCTACCCTACGGTCCTATTTTGGAAAGAGTCATTATGCGGTGACAGGTGTCTGCTTAAAAGCAAAAGACTATCAGGAAGTGTTTTATACATTGGCTAAAATAGATTTTGTGGATTATTATGATGCTTTAGATGAAGCCATAACCACATATGTGTCTCGATATCAGCCCTTTGATAAGGCAGGTGCCTATAGTATCAGAGACATTGACCCTCGATTTATTAAAGGCATAACAGGTGATATGAATACCATCCTTGGTCTTCCGGTTGCAGAATTATCACAGAGACTTTTTGGGAAAATAGGAGAAACGATCAAATAGTAACAGCTAAAAACGCTAAGACCCTAGGGCCTTAGCGTTTGTCTTGGTAGCATACGACTTGGTAATGAGGGATAAAGTTTCAGTTAGCTGACTGATAAAGCGTCCGATCCCATCTTAAAGAAAAAATGTTATCTGTGGATGAGAGAGAGGGCTAGCGACTGTAAAAAGGCTAGTTTTCCTCTTTCTTTATGGGGTTCCTTGGCTATTTGCTGTGCAAAATCAATAACAGGTTGGGGTGCCTCGTACTTGTTCAGCACAAGATACCAAGAAATATCATTGCTTAACCTCGCGAGTGCATCTCGCTCCCCTTCTTCCATTGATGCTCTAGCTTTTAAAAAGATTTTTACTAGGGCATTATTATATCGTATATCATCAGTCGTTAAGATAGTGTCAATCTGTTTTACCCATTCAGTGACGTCTTTGTTTTTCAATATGGTAAAGCTCCTCTCCAAAGTCTTTATAGTGGTGTCATCGTCTATCAATCGTTCAACTGTTCATGATTGGCTAGACCGTTTAATGCTATTATATCATAGCAGTAGGTGTAGGTGCTTTTAAGGACCAAAAGTGAGGTGTTTTGGTGACTGGGGTCACTCATTTTACGGCTAGTATGTCCAACCGCATTGTTGTTAACTGGCTTTGGAGAGGTGTTTAACATGATAAAAAAATCCTGGTTATCTCATATTGTTTCCCGAAAAAGATTGCTATATAATGATAGTGTACGATTACGTTTTCAAAACTTAAGGGGGGATTATCTTATGAAACAAATAAAGAGTATATCGTTACTAAGATTGGTTAAATTATGTCAGTTAGTGTTGCTTATATTAAGTGCATATCTTTCTGCAGCTCACTTTGGGATGTTAATAAGTAGTCTTCCGCTTATTCTGTGTTTCCTATTGGAATTGTTTGTTCCCCGTGATTATAAGTGGGGATTTGCTGGAAGAAAAAATGTTTTTCTAACGAACGTTAGTCCTCATATTGAAAATACTGTTTTATTGGTGCTGGTAGTATTATTATCCGCACTTGCTGTTTCCTTTACTTTTTAAATGTGACCTTGTATAAGTCTTTTGAGATATAACAGTAAATTAGGAACCTATACTATCAAGAAGAGAAATGAGATGACAACACTACTTTATTTTATTCGCCATACTGAGCCAAACTATGACAATCATGATGATGTCACTCGTGAGCTAACTGAGAAGGGCATAGTAGCCAGTCAAGCATTAATTGAAGCATTTGCGTCAATTCCAATTGATAAATGCTACAGTAGTCCTTATAAACGTTCCATTGACACAATTCTTCCCTTGGCAAATAGTAGAAGCAAAAGTATTACGACACTGACAGATTTGCGAGAACGTAAACTTTCTGATGAATGGGTCAAAGATTTCAATGAAATAGCTCAAAAACAGTGGGAGGATTTCAACTTTAAACTACCAAATGGTGAAAGTTTAAAAGAAGTCCAAGAAAGAAATATTAAAGCGCTCAATCATATTTTATCTGAATCCAAAAATCAAACGGTAGTCATTGGTACACATGGGACGGCATTGTCAACCATCATTAATTATTATAAACCAGAATTTAGGTATGAAGCCTTTAATGCTATTAAGCATGTCTTTCCATGGGTGGTGAGTTTTGAATTTGAAGGGGAAGCACTTAAGGAGATTAGGTATTAGTTTAGGAACAGGGAAATCGTTATAAAAAATAGCCCGGGTTACCCGTGGCTATTTAGTTTTGCACTCTAATTAGTTGATCGTATTCATATAGTGACTTAGCTGCTTTTGATTTGTTAAGACAATGGTTTTATGAGAGTATTTTTGGACAACGGATTGGTATTTTTTTAACTGGTTTCTTGAACGCCCATCTAATAGAATCCATTTCACAAACGCAACGTCAAATTTTTCCTGACAGTTGTCAGCCATATCAGGACGCGTTTTTCCCCTATAGTTTAAATAACGCTTAAATGCTCGATAGACACAATGAAACCGACTGAAATTAACATAGATAATGTAATCAGCTTCACTCATGCGCTCTTCATAGAGACAATTGGCATAATTCCCCTCAATAATCCAATCTTGTTTGAGCAGGCATGTTGATAAATCAGCTATCATGTCATGATCTGACCGTTCTTGCCAGTTCGACGAGAAGTGTAGTTGGTCTAAATGGAATACCTCACAATGGTAATGTTGGCCTAAAAATCGTGCTAAGGTTGACTTTCCAGAGCCACTATGTCCAATGATGGCAATTTTCAATGGATACCTCCTAAAAATGACGTATGAAATGACTATAAAGGGTATGAAATGTGTTTAGATTAGTTTCTTGATGAGATGCGTGTCATCATAAAATTGATAACCATGTTTAGGATAAAACCGATAAGACTCAAACCATTGTTCTTTAGGTTGACCTAAGTGGATACGAACATGACTCTTGCCGATTTTCCTTAGATAATCTTCTGCAAACGTCAGAAGTTGACTGCCAATGCCTTGATGTTTTAAGCTTGGTTTGATGAAGAGACGGTGCAAGAAGACCTCATTTGTTTTGGGAATAGAAGAATAAGCGATTGAGCCAATAACACGACTTTCTTCATTGACCGCTAGCCAAAAACAATCCCCTTTTTCCAAATAACTTGTTTCAATTGTCAAAAGATCCGGGTTAATACTGGGAATTCTCCCTAAGGCATTTTTTGCTTCCAAGACCATAAAAATGAAGTCATCTCTGTAATTTCCGTTGTACTCAATTATTTTCATAACAGTCTCCACCTTAATCTTAAGTGCTTCAATTGATATCATACCATAAAAAATTACTGTGGGGATAACGGATAGGAAAAATACTCTGTAGACAAGAAAGGCTTATAGGAAAGGCTTTTTTTCGTTTTTATGCTCCCCTTACAGGATGGAACAAAGTGCGGATCTAATATAACAACTGATGTTATTAATACCTCAAAACAGAGACAAACCCCGTTTTCGACTCAACAAGCATGAACAGTTCTGCGGATGTGACATCCGATTTCCTATTTCTGCGAGTGGAACGAGCCAAACCAGATGTTTTTGCCGTGGTAAAAGTGGTGTTAATACTGACTTTGACGGCACTCGGAAATTTTGAGACCCATAAGGTATGGTATTCCAAAGGAAGTCTCTGCCGTCATTTAGTGCCGTTTGAAACTTATTATACGATTTTCTTCAATCATATAACATTGATCACAAAGTTTTTCTAACATAGCAAAGTCATGACTAATAACAATGAGACCTATCTGCCGATCTTTTACAATTTGTATTAGACTTTTCCATACAGTGGCTTGAGTGATACTATCCAACATAGTAGTCATTTCATCTGCAATAAGGTATTTAGTCTCTGGATGTAATGAACGCACAATCGAAAAGCGTTGTAATTCCCCTCCTGATAGTTCACCAGGACGACGATTTAGCCATTTTTCTTGAATGCCAAAAGCATCTCGCAAATCTTGACTTGGATAGTAGGCTTCTTCCAAACTTTTTTTCATAGGCCATAAAGGATTCATGGTTTGTTCAGGATGTTGTTGGATAAGTTGTACAGGTCTAAATGCTTTGTTAGGCAAATGACTGCCATCAACTAATACTTCACCAGATTTAGGCTGCAAAAAACCGGCAAGCACTCTGGATAAACTCGTTTTTCCACAACCACTTTGTCCAAATATCCCTAAGATTTGACCAGATGCTACCTCTAAATCAATCTCCTTAAAAAGCCATTGATCTTTTTTATGATAAAAGCCAAGCTTTTTAGCCTCTAAGGTCATGAGTAACTCCTTTCAAAAAGTCTTGCTGAGGGAGTGTGCGCCATAAACGTCTCGCAAATTCTGTTTGTAATTGCTCCCCACCTCCGCTAAAAAAGCTAGCTGGGGCTGTTTCAATAGCTTTTCCCTCTTTAAAAATAGTTATACGATCCGCAATTTGACTAGCTGCTACAATATCATGAGTGATAAATATGACGCTTATTCCTTTATCTGCAAAAGAGCGTAGTTGATCTAAAACCATTTGCAGAGCATCTGGATGTAATCCAGGGGTGGGCTCATCTGCAATAATCAAAGAAACCGTATCACTAATACACGTTGTAAACAAAACACGTCGGAGCATCCCGCCAGAAAGTTGGAAAGGATACAAGTCACCATCACTTTCTTTTAAACCAAACTGTTGAAACAATCCTTCTTGAGTAGCCTTAGCATTTTCTGAGATACCCAAGCGCACTTGATGCTTGACTTTCATAGATGGATCTAAATAATTAACGGATTGTGGAATCAACGTCATTTCTTTTCCTCGCAACTGTTTGATGCGTTTAGAAGTTAGTGATTGACCACGATAAATCATATCTCCTGTTACAGCTGCATTTTTAGGAAGAATATCCATAATAGCATGTGCTAATAAACTCTTGCCTGAACCACTAGCACCTATAATAGCTAATAACTCACCTTTTTTAACTTCTAAATTCAGCGCTTGGAGCGGTGTGGATTGAAATGGTTTTAAAAATCTTCCGTATTGAGTGAAGGTGATGGAGAGGTCTTTAATGCTTAATAATGTTTCTGTCATATCTCTACCTCCTAAAAATGATCCGTTTGAGGGTAAAAGAGTTTCTTTAAAGATTCTCCGATAGTATCAAATGCATTGACAACCAAAATAAGATAAAGGCCTGGAAAAATCACCAACCACCAATTGCCAAGAGAGATATGCTTAGCTGCCTCTGACAAAATGATACCAACCGAAGGTTGCTCGGCAGAGAGTCCAAATCCTAAGAAAGTCATGGATGCTTCATGCAGTATGACGTGCGGAAATAAGAGGATAAACCCAATGAAAATTTGAGAAGCAATCAAAGGCAGGATATGATGCCTCACAATATAATAAGGCGTTTTTCCCATGCTTTTAGAGAGCTGGACAAAGGATTTATTCTTTAGATCATAGACTTCATTGCGGATAAGCCTTGCTAGAGAGGGCCAATGGGTAACAGCTGTTGCAATGATAACCCCTTGAGCCCCTTTCCCAACAACAAAAGAAATGAGAATCATAAAAATCAAATGAGGCATACCAATAAACAAATCAACCAACCAGGCTATTATTTTATCAATAAGGCTATTTCCTAGACCTGCAAGCACTCCAAAAACGGTCGCAAGAAAGACTCCCATAAGGGCACCTAATAAGCCGACTTGTAAAGAGAAGTAAAGGCCTTTAATCGTTCTGACAAACATATCCCTACCTAAACCATCTGTCCCAAAAAGATGGTTTAAGGAAGGAGCGAGGTTGCGTAAAGCTGCATTGGTTTCCAAAGGTGTCCTATAGAAATAAAGGTTTAAGGCTAGAATACTAAGAATGAGAGAAATGGCGATACCTAGTTGGCATAAAATAATAGTTCGACGTTTCAATATCATACTTTTCTCCTTAACTGTGGATTGATTATGCTATTTAAAATATCCGCAATAAGATTGCCCGCAAAAACGAACAATGTTCCTATCATCACGATAGCTAGAAGTAGCGGTGTATCGCTTTTGAGCCCTGCTTCAGTGAGGGTTGACCCCAAGCCAGGATATGAGAAAACTTGCTCAGCAAGAACAGATCCTCCAAACAATTCTCCAAAATATGAAAAATGTAGTGTAATGGCTGGTACGATAGCATTTCTAAGACAATGATTTTTAAAAATTTGCCATTCTGTTTCCCCACGCGCTCTGGCAAATAAGACATATTCACTAGAGAGCACAGACAACATCTTAGTTCTAGTGTGAAGAGTTACATTAGCAATGCCTAAAATGCTTAGTGTGAAAACAGGTAACATAAGGTGCTTAATACGATCAGCTAACGTAATATCTTGACTCAAAGTACCTATCGGAGAAGAAATACCAATAGGGAACCAACCCAACTGGACAGAAAAAATCAGTAAAAAAATGAGTCCAATCCAAAAAGTTGGTACTGATATTTGAAGGTAAGAAAACCACCTTACAACTCGGTCAAGTAATTTCCCTTGATGAAAAGCTGATAAAGTTCCTAAGATAAATCCGATAAGTCCCGATAAGACCCAAGAGAGTCCCATAAGTATGAAAGAAGCCCCTGCCCGCGATTTAATAATATCAATAACAGGTTGCCGATAAACGAGCGAGGTTCCTAAATGTCCCTGTATAACATTTTTTAACCAAATAAAATACTGGACTGGAGCTGGCTTATCCAAGCCATAGTAGTGAGCAATTGCTTTGTACTGAACAGGGGTTAGTGACGTATCATAATTGACACTTGCCATGACTGGATCGACTGGTGATTGTTTTAGTAAAATAAAGGTCAAAATAGATACTCCAAAAACGAGTGTCAAACACCTAAGTATCTTCCAGATAACTACAGTAGTAATATGTTTCACAGATAAATCTCCTTAATTGTTAAAAAAGGAGTCGAGGAAACCATTCACACCATAAAGTGTATATTGTTTTCTCTGACTCCAAACTTAAAGTTGCCTATGTTAACTAAACTCGTTACTTAGCAGATTCATCCCAAGTCCATTCAGCAATATTAGTTAGTAATGACCAATCATGACCATGACTATGGACACCTTGTTTACCTACATTGATACGTTTATCACCAATATAAGTATGGTTAAGGCTCACCAACCATACATTTGGTAAATCTCCAAGAGTGGAAGC
The DNA here is from genome assembly GCF_056500955.1 of Streptococcus sp. F2. Classification (NCBI taxonomy): domain Bacteria; kingdom Bacillati; phylum Bacillota; class Bacilli; order Lactobacillales; family Streptococcaceae; genus Streptococcus; species Streptococcus sp. F2. The sequence goes on along the minus strand of NZ_JBWKAI010000003.1, from coordinate 2,044 downwards.
ACCTGTTTTGCCATCCCACTGAGCTAACTTCCAATATTTGTTAGCTTTGTCAAGGTCAGAAGATGTCATTGCTTTGTCAAGGTACTTAGTCACAGTAGGGTTGTTATAAAAAGTAATATTGGTCCAACCTTTACCAGCTAAACTTGGATGATGTGATTCATAAAATTGTTGTGCATGATGACGTCCTCCTGCATAAAGTAGGGCTGAATCGTGTGACTTAGTTGCCATTTCATCCCAGTTACTAGCCTTGAGTTTAATATTAATACCTAAGGCTTTAGCTTGTTCCGCGACTTCAACGGCTAAGTTTGCTCGTAATTGGTCGTTAGTAGGGTAGTAAAGGTCAAATTCCGCTTTGAGATTTCCTTTTTTACGGCTACCGTCTGCTTGTTCTTTCCATCCAGCTTTTGTCAGAAGTTGCTTAGCTTTAGCTATTTTATTATCTTTAATTGCTGTTTTTGGATTCCAAAATGGTGTTCTATCAATAATTGAATAAGCTGGCTTACCATAACCATTTAAAACAGTATCCAGAACTTTTTGTCTATTTAAACCAATAGTCAAGGCTTTTCTGATTGCTGGATCACTAGTGACATCATTTCCTACTGGATAACCGTCTGGTGAATTTTTCACAACACCTTTCTTCACATAGGGTAGTGATAACCCACGAACATCATTTGAAGAAATATCTAGAAGACGAGTTCCTTTAACTTTCTTACTAGCAAGTTCTGGCGTTGCGTAGATCATATCAACATCGCCAGATTCTAAAGCCGCTAGCGCTGTGTTTTCGTCAAGTAATACCCAAGTCCACTTTTTAAAATAAGGTTTCTTGCCACGCCAATACGGATTGCGAACAAAGATAGCTTGCTCTCCAGCTTTATATTCTTTTACCATGTAAGGTCCTGAACCGATTGGGTTACTCTTATACCTATCATTGTAATGTTTTTTAGGAACGATTGGGATTTCAGTCAACTGTGCTGTAAATGTCGAATGCGCCTCAGTCAAATGAATATTTATCTGGTTCTTCCCAACTACTTCAACATCCTTGATAAAGGTTAAATCCCAAGCTTTTCCATCTGCTTTCAACATATCATAAGTAAACTTGACATCATCAGCAGTAACAGACTCACCATTGGAGAATTTAAAATCATCATTTAAGTCGAACGACCACGTTATACCATCCTTAGAGATTTTATATTTTTTAGCAAGTTCTCCTTTTATGTCTAGGTCAGGAGAACGTTTCAATAAAGTACTATGAGTAATATTACCTTCATTATGGATACCATAACGGTCCTTTGGATCAAATTCATGAGGGAGCTTAGCCCCCATAGAAACAACCAATTCATCTTTTGGTCGTTGCTTCCGGCTACGATCTTTTGGTTGAGAATTGTGTTGATGACATGCAGCTAAAGAAAAACTAGTCAGAGCCAACGTAACAACAGAGAAATATTTTAGATATTTTGACACTATAAAATCTCCTTATTTCTAATTGATAAATAATATTTTAATAACATAACCTCATTATAACAATAGACAAATATGAAGGCAATTATTTAACCAGTTAATTAGAATTTTCGTTATTTTTGGAATGTAACTTTTAACCCGCGAAAAAATGGTGGCGATTTCTATTTAGATTAAAGAAAAAGAACCTTTCCAACATATTATGATTGGCTGACATGTTTATAAAGGAGCTTAAGGATAATATAAAGTAGTGCTAAGAGAAGAAGTTAATATGTTATAAGAAAAAAGTTATGGCTGTCTTTTTTTGACGTTGCATTGCATTTAAAGTATGTAAATCCTAATTTGTAAAATTAAGCTAGACAGAAAAAAAGCCATCTATGTTAGGCTCAGATAAACACCACATTTGTCTGAAAGGAACTAACATAAATGACCTATACTCATCTTACCACAACCGAGCTTGTAATGATAGAGGCTTATTACAAAGAAGGAATAACTGTTAGCAATATTTGTCAATCCCTCAAAAGATCAAGACAAACAATTTATAAGGTCATTGCTTATCTCAAGGCTGGTCACACTGCCTATGATTACT